>DAOPJF010000050.1:0-11019 GCA_035399525.1 Candidatus Krumholzibacteriia bacterium
CATCGGCTTCTCGCTGACGGTGCCCGACTTCAACGAGGCCATGCAGCCCCTGAAGGGCCGCCTGTTCCCCTTCGGCTGGCTGACGTTCCTGCTGCGCAAGGGCAAGGTGAAGACGGCGCGCACCATCCTGATGGGCGTGCTGCCGGAGTACCGCAAGCTGGGCGTCGACGTGGCCATGGTCTACCGCACCATGCAGGCCGGCTTCGCCCGCGGCATCACCAGCGGCGAGTGCTCGTGGGTGCTCGCGGACAACGTCCCCATGAACCGCATCATGGAGAGCTACGGCGCCGACCGCTACAAGACGTACCGCATCTACGAGATGCCGGTGCGCTGACGGGATCGTCCATGCCGGCCGACCGCGGCCTCATCGCCCTGACGGGCGCCACCGGGTTCCTGGGCAGCCACATCGCCGACCGGCTGCTGGCCCGCGGCTATGCCGTGCGGGCGTCGGTGCGCCCCACGAGCGCGCGGCGGTGGGTCGAGGGCAAGCCCCTCGAACTGGTCGAGATCGACCTGGCCGACGAGGCCGCCTGCCGTCGCCTGCTCGACGGCGCCTGCGGCGTGATCCACTGCGCCGGCGTGGTGGGCGCCCGCGACGAGGCCGCCTTCCGGCGGGGCAACGTCGACACCACCGCCGCCCTGCTGGCCGCCGCGGCCGCGACCTGGACCGAGCCCGTGCCCGACCCGGCGCCGGCCTTCGTGCTGATCTCGAGCCTGGCCGCCCATGGCCCGGCGCCCCTGGAGCGGCCTGCGGTCGAGACCGACCCGTCGGCGCCCATCTCGGCCTACGGGCGCAGCAAGCGCGACGCCGAGCGCCTGGTGGCCACGCTGCCGGGGCTGTTCCGCCGCGCGGTGCTGCGGCCGCCGTCGCTGTACGGGCCGCGGGATCCCGAGGTCGCGCCGCTGCTGAAGGCCGCCTGCGCCGGCTGGACGGTGCGGCTGGGCCGATCGCTGCAGGGCCTGTCGCTGGTGGATGGCCGCGACGCGGCCGCGGCCGCCGTGGCGCTGCTGGAGACGCCCGCGGCCGAGGGCGTGTTCTTCGTGGACGACGGCGCGCGCGGCTACGACTTCCCGGCGCTGACCCGGGCCCTGGCCGAGGCGGCCGGGCGGCGCGTGCGCCTGGTGAACCTGCCGCTGGGCCCGGTGCGCCTGGCCTCGCGGCTGATGCCTGGCGCCTCGCCGATCCTGGCGCCGGACCGGGTGCGCGACCTCGAGCAGGCGGGCTGGGTGTGCGACGGTTCGCGCCTGGCCGCGATCACCGGGTTCGGCCCCCCGCGCCGCGCCGCCCAGGGTTTCGCCGAGACCATCGCCTTCAACCGGGAGCACGGGTGGCCGTGAACGTCAGGCGCCAGCTGGTGGGCCTCTCGCTGCGGCGGATGAACATCGACCGCTGGGCCGTGGTGTACCTGCTGGCCAGCGCCTTCTACACCGTGCTCGGTCCGGGCGTCGTGCCGAATCCCTGGACCTACGCCGGCATCCACGGGCTGGTGGCGCTGGCGGTGTGGTTCGTGCCGCCCCTGCTGCGCGGCAGCCGGTTCTTCCTGCTGCGCCTGCTGGGCGAGATCTACCTGCCGCTGCTGTTTCCCGTGTTCTACGCCGAGCTCGAGTACCTGGGCCTGGTGTTCTTCGACTTCCACAGCAGTCTCGACCCGGCGCTGATCCGCCTCGAGCAGTGGATCTTCGGCTTCCAGCCCAGCCTCGAGTGGTCGCGGGCCTGGCCGTGGCCCTGGTTCCACGAGCTGATGGAGTTCGCCTACTTCAGCTACTACTTCCTGTCGGTGTCCTTCCTGGTGCTGGTGTTCCGCGCGCGCGGCGTGCCGCCCGAGGATCGCTGGGACACGGTGCGCGACTTCGTGCGCGACCTCAGCACCGTCATGCTCGTCTGCTACACGTTCTACACGATCTTCCCGGCCTGGGGGCCCAAGTACTTCCGCGCGGGCTACGTCGAGGTGGACGGCTGGGTGTTCACGCGCATCATGCGCAGCATCCACGAGCACGGCGCCCTGCTGGGCGCCGCGTTCCCCTCGAGCCACGTGGCCGGCTCGGCGGTGCCCTGGTGGTACACCTGGCGCCACTTCCCCCGCCATCGCTGGTGGATGACCACGCTGTTCGTGCTGCTGTGCATGTCCACGGTCTACAACCGCTACCACTACGTGGTGGACGTCATCGCCGGCGGCGGCCTGGCCTTCATCGTGCTGAAGACCAACCTGGCCCTGGGCGACACGGCGCGCGACGTCCTGAGCTACCGCCGCATGCGCGAGGGCCTGGCCCGGGCCCGCGGGCTGGTCAAGCGCACCCCCCGCTGACGAACCCGCGATTTCATTTACATCGTGCGGCCGCGGGAGTATCGTCCCGGCGCCCGGGCCCCCTGGGGGTCCACGACGACGTCCGCGCCGCCCCGGGGCGGCGCTTCTCCCTGGCGGTCGCGACCGCCGGATCGAGGTGCTTCATGGGCCGCATCTTCCGCCGCCTGACCCTGCTCGCCCTGCTTTGCCTGCCCGCGCTGGCGGTCGCCGCCGGCGACCCGGGCGACATGCCGGGCAGCCGCGATCCCGACTTCCTGACCCGCATGCCCGGCTTCCACATCTACAACTGGGAAGAGCAGGAATTCGCCGCCGAAACCTTCACCACCGGGGCGAACGCCGCCGAGTCGGTCGAGGGCGCCTGGATGTACGTGGACTACTACGCCAACGACGGCATCAAGCTGCCGAGCCCGCTGCAGGTCATCCGCAACTACGAGAACGCGGTGAAGGATGCCGGCGGACAGCTGCTGCACCGCTGGGAGGACGGCGGCCTGGAGTACGCCACCCTGAAGCTGACCAAGGGCAATGCCGAGAGCTGGGTGCGCGTCGAGGCCGCCAACGGCGCGTACAAGGTGTGGACGGTGCGGCGCGAGCTCATGCGCCAGGACGTGGCCGCCGACGCCGACAAGCTGGCCGGCAGCCTGAAGACCACGGGCAAGGCCGCGGTCTACGGCATCCTGTTCGACACGGGCAAGGCGGTGATCAAGCCGGAGTCCGAGGCCGCCATCGCGCAGGTGGCGAAGCTGCTGGCGGGAGACCCGAAGCTGAACCTCTACGTGGTGGGCCACACCGACAACGTGGGCGGCTTCGACGCGAACCTGACGCTGTCCCAGGACCGCGCCGCCGCCGTGGTGAAGGTGCTGGTCGAGAAGCACGGCGTGGCCGCCGCACGCCTGGTGCCCTTCGGCGCCGGCCCCACCTGCCCGGTGGCGCCCAACACCGACGACGCGGGCCGGGCCCTGAACCGGCGCGTGGAGCTGGTCGCGCGCTGAAGACGGCCTCCGTCGAGCGAGGAACGCCGCCGCTTCCCCGGGGAAGCGGCGGCGTTCGTTTCGCGCTGCGCGGCCCCCGGCCGCGCCCCGACCTAGCCTCAGGAGAAGCCGCCGCGGCCGCAGCCGCCGCCGTGGACGTGGCCGCCGTCGCCGCCGGAGGTGGCGAACGACGAGAAGCCCTTGTCCACCGCCTTGGACTTGCAGGCGGGGCAGGCGACCTTGCCGGCCTGCACGTCGGCCAGGCTCAGCAGCTCCTCGAAGACGTGGCCGCACTTGCGGCAGGTGAACTCGTACAGGGGCATGCCCTCTCCTTTGTCCGGCCGCGGCGCCGCCGCGGCCCGCCCGACCGCTAGCGGTCCTGGTCCTTGCCGGCGGTGTCGGTCTCGGCGGCCTTCGCGTGCTTGTCCCGATCCCCGATCGAGCACGACGTGGGGCCTCAGCCGGGGTTGATGCCCAGGCGCGGCAGCACCACGTTCACGAACAGCAGCCAGACCACCAGGAACAGGATGAATTCCACGCCGGACACCCGTTCGCCGCGCCCCCCTGGTCCGGCCGGGCTGCCGCCCGGACCCCGGCGGGCCCCATATCTGCGAAATTCATTGACTACAAGATACGTGCGCCCGGCGGCGCGTCAAGTCGGTCACGGCGTGGCCCGCGTCCAGCCGCCGTCGGCGGTCACGCACTGCCCGGTGATGTAGCCCGCCGGCACCGACATCAGGAACGTGATCAGGGCCGCCAGCTCGTCCGCCTCGCCCAGTCGGCCGGCGGGGATGGCGCGGGTCCAGCCGGCGACGACCTCCTCGCGGGTCTCGCCGGTCCGCGCCGAGCGCGCCGCGATCAGCCGATCGACGGCGCTGGTGGCGTGGAAGCCCGGCGCCACGGCGTTGACCGTCACCCCGCGGGCCGCCGCGTCGTCGGCCAGGCACTTGACCAGCCCGTGCACCGCCGGCCGCAGGGCGTTGGACAGGACCAGGTTGTCCACGGGTTGGCGCGCGGCGATCGAGGTCACGGCCACGATGCGTCCGAATCCCCTGGCCTTCATGCCCGGCAGCACCAGCCGGCACAGGCGCACCGCGCTCTCGATGGTCAGGCGGTAGGCCGCGTCCCAGGCCGCGAGGTCCAGGTCGCCGAAGCCCCCGGCGGGAGGGCCGCCGGCGTTGACCAGCAGCAGATCGACCGGGCCGAACCGCGCGGCGATCGCGTCGATCCAGGCCGCCACGGCCGCGTCGTCGCGCACGTCCAGCGCGCGGCTCATCACGCGTCCGCCGCTGCCGCCCCAGGCCTCTTCGCCCGCCTCGCGCACCGCGTCGGCCGCGCGGGCCAGGTCCTCCTCGCCGCGGGCGCACAGGGCCACCTGGCAGCCCTCGGCCGCCAGCCGCTTCGCCGTCGCCAGGCCGAAGCCCCGCGAGGCCGCCGTGACCAGCGCCGTCCTTCCCTTCAAGCCGAGATCCATGGTGCCTCTCCCGCGTCGTGGGCCTTGCCGCACCGCGGCGGCCCGACGGGCCCGCCGCGAGGAATCGACGGTAGCACATGGGCATATCGGTTGCATGGTCCAATGTCGAAGGGCTTCCCGCGCCCCGACAGGGAACGACGGGGAACCAGGGGGAACCGCCGCGGCCGCGGCACCGTGCAGGGAAAGAGTCGGCATGTCCCAGGCACCGCAATCCGCACTGGAGCGATACAAGGCCCGGCGCACCGGCGCCGAGGTGGGGCCGCTGCTGCTGCCCCGCGAGGCGGCCTACCGCCGGGCGGCGCCGCTGTGGCTGAAGTCGGCGGTGCTGGCGACCGGGCTGCTGGTGCTGGTGCTGACGGTGCGCACGTCGCTGCCGCCGGCCGGACATGCGGTGGACCTGGCCTACGAGATCGACCTGGCCTCGGCGCCCGAGGGCGTCCTGGTGGTCACGGTCCAGGTCGAGGGCAGCCTGCCGCCGCGCCTGGACCTGGGCTTCCCGTCCGGGGTCTTCGGCGACGCCGGCAACGGGGTGACGCCCCACTCGCCCACGGCCGAGGCGCCCGACGGCGAGAACGGCCGCCCCCGCCCCCTGCCGGTGGAGCAGACCGGCAACGGCTGGCAGGTCACGACCCAGCGGGCCCGCAGCCTCACCTTCCGCTACCAGGTGGACCTGGCGCGCACGCGCGGCCGGGAGCAGGACATCCGCCGCTACATCTCCACGCCCGTCGCCGGCGGCCTGCGCGCCGCGGGGTTCGAGGTCTTCCTCGCGCCCGAGGGCGTCGAGGTGCACGACATCACCGTGGCGTTGCGCAACCCCGGCGAGTTGCCGGTGCTCGTGCCGTGGCCGGCCCTCGTGCGGGGCCGCCACGCGGGCGCCGGGCACCCCGATTCGCTGAGCGCAGCGCCGGTCGCGACCGCGCACCTGGGCGCCGGGCAGGGCTACCTGCCGGCCGGTCCGGCGCCCGCGCGGTCATCTCCGCCGTCGCACGATCCGACCGCCGTACCCGGAGGGCTGGCCTACCACCCGCGCAACCTGCGCGACCTGAGCAACGCGCTGCTGGTCTGCGGCGACATCCGCGCCGCCGCGGTCGAGGTGCGCGACTGCACCATCCAGTACGCCACCGACCGGCATTGGCGCTTCACCGACGCCGAGGCCCTGGACCTGGTGCGCCGCATCGCGCGCACGCAGCTGGGATTCTTCGGCTCGGCGCCCGCCACGCCCATCACCGTGCTGCTGGGCGCCAACGAGGTGCACGGCGACGGGGCGTTCGACCTCTACGGCGTGCACACGGGCAGCTCGATCCTGGTCATGGCCGACCCGGCGCTGACCCTGGACGAGCTCGAGGGGCAGGCCGCCAGCGTCATCTCCCACGAGATGTTCCACGGCTGGCTGGGCGAAGCCATCCCCCAGACCGACCCGTCGACCCTGTGGTTCACCGAGGGCGCGGCGACCTGGTTCGCCGCCCGCATGCTGACGGCCGCCGGCATCTGGGGGCCCGAGGCCACCCGCGACCGCCTGGCCGAGCGCATCGAGCGCGACTACCGGCGCAGCGACCTGCTGGGCCGCATGTCGGTGGCCGAGGCCGCGGCCGGCGTCATGAGCGGCGGCGACCAGGTGCGGTACGCCTACGCCGGCGGCATGGCGGCCTGCGCCGGGCTGGACGCCTGGCTCGCGGCCGAAAGCGGCGTGGAGCATCCCCTGGACGCGGTGCTGCGGCACCTGTACGAGGAGCGCGACGGCTCGCCCCTGAGCCGGGCGGCGATCGAGACGGCGGTCCGCGACGTGACGGGCGTGGACTGCGGCTGGTGGCTGGACGCCCACGTCTACGGCAAAACCGCCTTGCCGCCCTCCGAAGGGTTGATTTAAGTTCCTCCGGCACCGCGCACCCGCCCGCTGACCGACCGGAGGACCCCGTGACCGCCTTCAAGCGCACCCTCGTGACCGCCGCCCTGCCCTACGCCAACGGGGAGATCCACCTCGGCCACCTGGCCGGCGCCTACCTGCCGCCCGACATCATCGCGCGCTTCCTGCGCATGCGCGGCCAGGACGTGCTGTTCATCTGCGGCACCGACGAGTACGGCGTGCCCATCACGCTGACGGCCGAGCGGCTGGGCATCACGCCCAAGGAGCTGGTGGACCGCAACCACGCGTCCATCAAGGACAGCTTCGCGCGCTTCGGCCTGAGCTTCGACAACTTCTCGCAGACCAGCCGCGCGATCCACGCCGAGACGGCGCAGGCCTTCTTCCTGGACCTGCACCGGCAGGGCGTGTTCCGGCAGAAGACCACCGAGCAGTTCTACAGCCCGACGCAGCAGCGCTTCCTGGCCGACCGCTACATCGAGGGCACCTGCCCGCGGTGCAAGAGCGAGGGCGCGCGCGGCGACCAGTGCGAGAAGTGCGGGTCGTCCCTCGATCCCACCGAGCTGATCGATCCGCGCAACGCCTCGGACGGCACGCCGCTCGAGCTGCGCGAGACCACGCACTGGTTCCTGCCCCTGGGCGACTGGCAGCCGCGGCTCGAGGCCATGATCGACGCGCATCCGGAGTGGAAGGACAACGTCAAGCAGTACTGCCGCGGCTGGTTCAAGGACGGCCTGGGCGACCGCGCGGTCACGCGCGACCTGGGCTGGGGCGTGCCGGTGCCCCTGCCCGACCACGACGGCAAGGTGTTCTACGTGTGGTTCGAGGCGCCCATCGGCTACATCTCGGCCACGCGCGAGTGGGCGGCCGCCCGGGGCGACGCCGACGCCTGGCGCACCTGGTGGCAGAGCCCGGACACGCGCCTGGTGCACTTCATCGGCAAGGACAACGTGTTCTTCCACGCGGTCATGTTCCCGGCGATGCTGATGGCCCACAGCGAGCCCTACGTGCTGCCGGACAACGTGCCGGCCAACGAGTTCCTGAACCTCGAGGGCCAGAAGCTGTCCACCAGCCGCGGCTTCGCGGTGTGGCTGCCCGACTACCTGGCGAAGTTCAGCCCCGACCCGCTGCGCTACACCCTGGCGCGCAACCTGCCCGAGACCCGGGACATGAACTTCACCTGGGAGGGCTTCCTGGCCCGCAACAACAGCGAGCTCGGGAACAACTTCGGCAACCTCATCAACCGGGTGTTCACGTTCATCCACAAGTACTTCGAGGGGCGCGTGCCGCAGTGGAGCGAGGCCGCGCTGACGGACCTGGACCGGCAGGCCCTGGCCGAGGTCGAGGCCGACCTCGCGGCCTGGGCCGCGGCCCTGGAGCGTTACGAGATCAAGAACGCCGTCGATGCGGCCTTCCACGCCGGGCAGGTGGGCAACCGCTACTTCGACGAGTCCGCCCCGTTCCGGACCCGCAAGGACGACGTCGTGCGGTGCGAGCAGTCCCTGGGCGTGATCGTGCAGATCCTGCGCATGCTGTGCGTGATGCTGGCGCCGGTGGTGCCCTTCGCCATGGAGAAGCTGTGGGCCTGGCTGGGCATCGAGGCCGACCTGTGGTCCGAGGGCTGGCAGGCCGGGCAGCAGCCCATCGAGGCGGGCCGCCCCCTGGGCCGGCCCGAGATCCTGTTCCCCCGCATCGAGGAGGAGCAGATCCAGGCCGAGGTCGATCGCCTGAAGGGCCTGCTGGGCGGCTGAGGCCGGGGCTTCAGTTCCGGACGGCGCCGGCCGAAAACGGGGTTATCATATCCGCATGCCCCGCCGCCCCGCGGCGGTGCGCCCCGACACGCCCAAGGAGCGACCATGCGACTGCCCATCATCCTCACGCTGCTCGTCGCCTGCGCCCTGCCCGCCTTCGCCCAGCAGTGGGCCGGCTTCACCGACGACGAGCTGAAGGCCGAGCTGCGCCAGGTCGAGCGCGAGCTCGGCCGCTTCGACGACCTGCAGGGCCGCCTCGAGCGCAGCGCGCGCAAGTCCAACAACACCGAGCGGGCCAAGGCCGTCGACGCGATGCAGCAGCACATGATCGACTGCGTGGTGCGGCGCGAGGAGATCGTGGGCCAGGAGCACACGATCATCCGCCACGGCCAGCAGGTGGGCGGCCTGACCGACGCCGCCGACGTGGGCTCGCCCAACGCGAACAAGGAATCGCGCCGCCGCATGCGCAAGGGCACCAGCACCAAGTCGGACGCGTTCCTGCGCCTGGCCTGGATGCAGCAGCAGGTCATGGGCGGCGAGCGCATCGCGCAGCCGGCCATCGAGCGGCAGCCGGGCGCGTTCGAGAACTACACGGACCTGGTGAACTCCTTCGGCGGGGCGCTGCGCGAGGAGCAGGACGGCCTCATCGCCGAGATGGCCAAGCGCGACAAGGCGGCGGCCGCCGCCGCGGCGGGCGACACCGTCCTCAACCGCTGAGCGCCGACGATCCCCCGCGGCCCGGGTCGTCGAAGGCGGCGGCCCGGGCCGCCGCGTGCATGGCCGCGGCCTCGTCCGGTCCCAGGCCCAGGACCGCGCCGGCCGCCGCGTACTCGCCCTCCAGGTCCAGCCCGAAGAACCCGCGGTCGTCGGTGTTCAGGCAGCAGCCCAGGCCCGCATCCAGGAACGCCCGCAGCGGGTGCGCCGCCAGGTCAGGCAGGGCCCCGGTCTGCACGTTCGAGCGCGGGCAGGCCTCGATGAACACGCCACGCGCGGCCAGGAACGCCATCAGGCCGGGGTCGGCGGCAGCCGCCGTCGCGTGCCCCAGGCGCATGGCGCCGCAGGCCTCGACCGCGTCGCGCACCGAGCGCAGGGCCGCCTCCCCCATGGCCGGCACCTCGCCGGCATGGATGGTGATCCCCAGGCCCGCGGCGCGCACCTGGGCGAACAGGTCGGCGAACCAGGCCGCCGGCCCGGCCACCTCGTCGCCGCCCAGGCCGAAGCCCACCACGCCCAGCCGGCGGCCGCAGGTCAGGGCCGCCTCGGCGGCGCGGGCAGCCTCGTCCGGGCCCCACTGGCGCACGGCGTCGGGGATCCAGCGCATCACCGGACCCCCGGTCTCGGCCACCTCGGCGGCAGCCTCGGCCAGCGCCTCCTGGACGGCCACGGGGTCGATGCCGCGGCGCAGCATGACCCCGTAGGACACCGTCACCTCGGCGTAGCCCACCTGGTCGGCCGCCAGCTGGTCGCCCAGGTCCAGGGCCAGGTCGTGGAAGTCCCGAGGGGTGCGCACCACGCTGGTGGCCCGCCGGAACAGCTGCAGGAAGCCGTGGAAGCCCTCGAAACGGTACGAGCGGCCGTCGGGCGCCAGGCAGGCCAGGGGCAGGCCAGGCTGGTCGTGGCGCCGGCAGAGCTCCACCAGGCGCGCAGGCGTCAGGGAACCCTCGAGGTGGGTGTGGAGTTCGACCCGCCCGAGCCGACCCTGCGGGTTCGCGTCAGGCATGATGGCCCCGCCCCGGGAGCGACGAACCGGCACAGGTGTTGCATAGGGCCTGGCGGGGCACCTGGATCCCTCCCTGGAAGGCCGCATCGTGGCGGCGCCGGGGGCAGAAAACGCTAAAAAAGGGGCCCGATCGGGCGATTCTACCGGCGACGGCCGCCATGCTAGCACGAACGCCGTTCCCGGTCATGGAAACAGCCGGCCCCGGACCCAGAATTCCCTTGCCCGACCCCGGTCGGTAAGGCAGATTTTTCAGGTCCGGTTCCCCGGCAGGAGCTCGCCGCTACAGTGAGGATGGAACCCTGAGTCCCCGAGATCACCGGAAATCCCCGCTCATCCTGGTTGCCGTCGCCGGCGTCCTGCTGCTGGCCGCCGGCGGCCTGGCCCTGCGCCCGGCGGTCACGGCCCCGGGCGACGTGGCCACGGCCGGCATGGGCGGCCCCGCCGAGCCCGCGCTCGCAACGATCCTGGCCGCGACCGACCCCGACCTGGGTTCGCTGCTGCCGGGCAGCCTGGTGGCCCGTCCCGACACCCTGGTGCTCGGCTCGGGCGAGCTGGGCCCGGTCTTCCGCGCCGGCGAAGGCGCCGTCGAGATGACCATCGGCCGCCGCGAGACCTTCTACGACGCCCTGGCGGCCCGCGGGGTCGCCCACGAGGACATCATGGTCCTGGTGAAGGCCTGCAAGCCGTTCCGCAACCTGACCAAGGTGCGCGCGGGTGAGCGCTTCCGCATCGACGTGGCCCCCGACGGCGGGCTGCGGTCGCTGGGCTTCGACCTGGACGAGGAGAGCTTCGTGACCTGGGTGCGCCGCGGCGACACCTACGAGCGCGAGGACGGCACCTACCCCGTCGAGCGGCGCCTGCGCGGCGTCGGCGGCGCCATCGACGTGAGCCTCTACGCCTCGCTGCAGCGCACCGACGCCCCCTTGGCCCTGGCGGCCA
>DAOPJF010000051.1:0-10847 GCA_035399525.1 Candidatus Krumholzibacteriia bacterium
TCGCCTGGTACGGGCACCTGAAGAACCTGTCGCACCGGGGCTGGCTGGTGGCGGCGCTCGTCAGCTGGGGCATCGCGCTCTTCGAATACCTGCTGCAGGTGCCCGCCAACCGCATCGGCCACCAGGTCATGTCGGTGGGCCAGCTGAAGATCCTGCAGGAGGTCATCACCCTCTCGGTGTTCGTGCCCTTCTCGGTGCTGTACCTGCGCGAGAAGCCGACGCTGGACTACCTCTGGGCCGGCCTCTGCCTGCTGGGCGCGGTGTTCTTCATGTTCCGCGCGCGGCTGGGCGCGGCCTGAACCGGGAAGGATCGATCGGCGTGAAGCTGTTCGCGGTCATGCTGGGCGGCAACGCCCCGAAGTCGCACACCGAGCTGCACGACATGGTGTTCACCTGCGGCGAACGCCTCGAGGACACCTGGGACCAGATGCTCGACCAGTGGTTCGGCGCGCCCGACGGCCTGCACGTCGATTCGTGGGGCGAGCTCGAACGCGTCGACGGCCACCGCGTCGCGTTGCGGCCCGAGCCCCAGGACGGCCGGCTGCGGCTGTGGTTCATCAACCTGGGCGCCTACCGCGCCGGCCACTTCGGCGAGCTGCATGCGGTGGCCTTCCTGGTGGACGACGATCCTGCCCGGGTCAAGGCCCGCGCCAAGGCGGCGCTGCTGCCGGGCACCGACGAGCTGCACACCGACGACCTGCACGAGGTCGACGACTGCCTGCCGGTCGAGCGGGTGGGCGGGCTGCACGTGCACCTGGTTGCCGACCCCGCCGCCGCCGGGGCGTCGCCCCACCCGCGCAACGGCTGGCTTCCGCTGCCCGCCGAGGCCATCGCCGCCTGGAAGGCCCGCCGGTGATCGACCTGGTGGCCGCCACCCCCGCCGGCGCCCCGCTGCGCGGGCTGGACAACGGCCAGGTCGCCGCCGCCCTCGCGTCGGGCGTGCCGGTCTTCGACATCCGCCGGCCCTACGAATGGGAGGGCACCGGGATCATCCCCGGCAGCCGCCTGCTGACCTTCTTCGACGAGACCGGGGGCTTCGACCTGGAAGGCTGGATGGCCGCGTTCACGGCCGTCGTCGGGCGGGACGATGTCTTCGTGCTGGTCTGCCGGCTCGGCCGCCGCACCGACGTGCTGGGCCGTTACCTGGGCGGCGCCTGCGGCTATGCGGGCGCCGCCCATCTCGAGCACGGCATCACCTGGTGGGCGGCGGCCGGGTATCCCCTGGTCGCGCCGCCGACAGGCGTGTGAATCAGCAGGACCGGATGGTCAGCACGGGGCACTTGGCGTACCGCACGACCATCTCGGCCACCGATCCGAACACCATGTGCGAGAGGCCGGTGCGCCCGTGGGTGGCGATGAAGATCGCGCCCACCTTCTCTTCCTCGGCGTAGGCCAGGATCTCCTTGGCCGGACGCCCCATGCGGATCACCAGGCGCGGCGTGATGGAATCGTCGAGGATCGACGAGGCGAAGCGCGCGAGGTTCTCGCGGGCCTCCTCGGCCACCTGCTTCTCGTAGGCCGCCATGTCGAACTTCAGGTCGGCCGAATCGATGCGCGGCTGGGGCAGCTGCGGCACCGGCCGGTGCACGTTCAGCAGGATGATCTCCGAGCCGAACTTCAGCGCGAACTCGTTGGCCATCTTCAGCCCGCACACCGAGGGATCGCTGAAATCGGTCGTGCAGAGGATCGTCGGGAACGGGAACATCGCCCACCTCCATGCGGCGGTCTGCGCGATTGCGGATTGACAAGGCGACCGCGCCGGGACTCAACTGTTGATGCGGCCAATATAGCACACGGGAGGCGGGCGCGGCATGGCCTTCTACTCCGATTTCGCAGGCAGTTACGAGGATATCTTCCCCTTCCGGGCGGAGGCGGCGGGCTTCCTGGAGCGGTGGCTGCCCCGGACCGGGCGCATCCTGGACGTCGGCTGCGGCACCGGCCGCTACTGCCGACACCTCGACCAGGCGGGCCGGTCCTGCACGGGCATCGACCTCGATCCCGGGATGATCGACGAGGCCCAGCGCCTGCACCCGGCCGGCGACTTCCGCCTCATGGGCATGGAGGAGGTGGGGCTGCTGGGCGACAGCGCCTTCGCCGGGGTCTTCTGCATCGGCAACGTGCTGCCCCACCTGCCGGCGGCGGGCCTGGCCGGCTTCCTGGGGGCGGTGCGCGACCTGCTGCGGCCGGGCGGCATCTGGATCTTCCAGACGGTGAACTTCGACCCCCTGCTGGAGTTCGACCAGTACGTCTTCCCGCCCATCCGCTCGGCCGGCGGCGAGCTGGTCTTCCGCCGCACCTACCGCGGCATCACCCCCGCCCGGCTGAGCTTCGCCACCGTCCTGGAACGGGACGGCGAGGAGCTGTTCCGCGGCGAGACCGACCTGTACCCACGCACCGTCGGCGACCTGGCCGCCGGCCACCGCGCCGCCGGCTTCCGCCTGGTCGCCCACGTCGCCGACTGGGCCGGCCATGCCTACGACAGGGCCGCGTCCGGCGGCAGCATCTTCGTCTGGGAGAGGAGCGGATCGTGACCCGCCTGACCGCCATCGTCCTTCTGGCCGCCCTGACCATCGCCGCCGGAGCCGGCGCCTCGCCGGTGGACCGCGGCCGGCGCGTGGCGACCGGCAGCGTGTCGTTCTCGTCGGGCGGCGGCTCGTACTACGCCGACGGCGACGGCAACCGCACCCAGGAATGGAGCCTGCAGCCGGGCGGCGGCGTCTTCGTCGCCCACGGCGTGGCGGTGAACCTGCTGGCGTCGGGCACGTGGTTCCGGCAGGGCGGCGTCGTGGCCAACCACTACGAGTTCGGTCCGACGGTCGAGTACTACGTCGACACCGTGGGCGACGGCGAGGCCCGGGGGCGTTCGCTGCCCTACGTCGGCGCAGGCGTGCTGTGGGGGCGTGCGCGCAGCGAGGCGGCCGGCGTCGAGACCACCTGGAACAGCGCCTGCATGATGCTCAAGGCGGGACTGTCGTGGCTGCTGCTGGACTCGGTGGCCACCGACATCAGCGTGATGCACCGCTTCGGCACCTTCGAGCAGAAGGCCCCGGTCGACGGCGCGATGCGCCACGGCAACCGCTGGACCCTGCACCTGGGCCTGAAGATCTTCCTGCCCTAGGACGCGCCGCGGCGCCGCAGCAGGTAGAGCGTGCGCTCGCTGCCGGGGATGGGCTCGGCGGCCTCGACGACGAACAACGTCCCGAACGCCGCCTCGAAGCCCTCGCGCGTGTAGTGGGGGAACACGTCCTCGCGCGTGGCCAGCAGGCGCTGCACCTGCGAGTCGCTCTTGGGCACGAACTCGATGACCAGGCGGCGCCCCGCGCGGGCGAAGAACGCGGCCAGGCGGTCCAGCGGCACGTTGTTGCTGATGGCCAGGTGGTGGATCAGCGCCAGGGCCAGCACGCAGTCCGCCGGCCCTCGCCCCAGCAGGGACGCGCGCTCGGCGTGGTCCCAGCCCAGGTCCGGGCTGGGGTTCGTCAGGTCCATCACCAGGGGCAGCAGCCAGGTCTCGCCGGCGCCGCGCACGCGGCGCCAGTTCTGCTCGACGGCCGCGGGGTCGATGTCCGCCGCCACCGTCGGCACGCCGCGCGCGGCGGCCAGGCGGCTGAAGGTGCCGTCGTTGGCGCCCAGGTCCCACACGTCCTGCGGCGCGGCCCGGTCCAGGAACGCCGCCACCAGCTGGTGCTTCGCGTCCCGCGCGCCGTCGCTGTAGTTGGTCGCGCTGTAGTAGTCGCCCCACTCGGTGCCCGCCGGCTTCCAGGCCAGCTTCTTCACGGCTCCGCGCAGGCTCGCCACGATGCCCTCGAGCGCCTGCCGCGACACGGTGCGGCGGCGCGCCGCGCCGCGCGCGTCCTCGTGCTTCTTCTGGCTGGCCGCGTGCAGGTGCACGTGCATCAGCAGCCCGGGCGACAGCCGCGTCGACCAGGGCAGCAGCCGTGCGGCCAGGTCCAGCGGCACGCCGTCGATGTGGGTGCGCAGCAGGGACAGCAGCCGCACGTCGACCTTCGCCATCAGCGCCAGGGGCGCCAGGAAGTGCTGGCAGAACTGCCGGTAGGCCACCCAGGGCTCGCCCTCGCGGTAGGCCGTCAGCGACAGGGTGTCGATCAGCACGGGCCGGCCCTGGTGGAACTGCACGTTGTAGGCCGAGGCGTCCTTCAGCGTCATCCCGCGGCGCAGCGCCAGCTTCTGGATGCGCAAGGTCAGCAGCGCGGCATCCTGCAGCTGCGAGAAGCACCACTCGTAGGGATGGCTGATGAAGGGCACCGGCTCGGGCGCGATGACCGCCGCGGCGCCGGGAGCGGCCGCCAGCGCGAGGTCCACGCTCCGGTGGGGGATCAGCAGGCCCTTGCCCACCAGGTCATCGTACAGCCCGGAGTCATGCAGCAGGCGCAGGTCGGCGTCGGCCGGCGCATTCACCTGCCGGTACAGCACGCCGTCGCGGCGGAACAGGAAGCCGGCCGGATCGCGGAAGCTGCCGGGGATGCGGCCCTCAGGCATCGCCGTCGTCGTCGGCCTTGGCCTTCTTGCCGGTCACCGCGCCGGTGATGCGCCCCCAGAACATCTTCAGGGCGACGCCCGCGCCGACCACGGCGGCGATGATGCCCTGGATAACGAAGCTGCCCGTCCCCGGGTCGATGTAGGCGTGGGCCGGTGCCGGGGCGAGCGTCGGCAGAAGGGCCGCGACGGCCAGGGCGAGCCAGAGTCGGCGGGAGGAAATCATGAAACGACAATCCTTTGCGGGCGATGCACGGAAATCGATACTTGACGTAAGGGCAATGTAAACGCTTCATCGTCCCCCTGACAAGGAGTCAATGCCCGGCCGCGCCGCCGCCCCGGAACGGAATTTTCCGGGACCTCGCCGCCGGTTCGCTTGTACCATGGGGCCGTGGCCGCCGCACCGCCGGCGCCGTCAACCGCTCGTCCGCCAGGGAAGGGATTCCGCCATGCTTGTGAAGGAGCTCCGCCGGTCCGTCCGGTCCGTCGCCCCCGTCGTCCTAGTGGCTGCGCTGCTGCCGGCCGTCCTGTCGGCCCGGGCCGCCGAGCCGGCCACCCTCAAGGGCGACTTCGCCTCGGCCATCGTCATCGACGCCGGCACCGGCGTGACGCTGGTGGCGGTCAACGAGCGCGCGAAGCGGCAGCCCGCGTCCATGATCAAGATGCTGACCGAGCTGATCGTGCTCGAACGCATCGACCGCGGCGACATCTCCCTAGACGACCAGGTGACGGTCTCCGCCAAGGCCAGCAGGATGGGCGGCTCGCAGGTCTACCTGGCCCACAACGAGCAGTTCACCGTGCTCGAGCTGCTCGAGGCCCTGGCCATCCACTCGGCCAACGACGCCGCCTGCGCCCTGGCCGAGTACGTGGCCGGCAGCACCGACGCTTTCGTCGACCTGATGAACCTGCGCGCCCGCGAGCTGGGCATGACGGATTCCGAGTTCCACTCGGTCCACGGCCTGCCCGCCGGGCGCGGCCAGCAGCCGGACATCACCAGCGCCCGCGACATGGCCATCCTCGGCCGCGAGGTGGCGAAGCATCCGCGGGCCCTCGAGTGGTCGTCGACCACGGAGATGCCCTTCCGCGACGGCAAGTTCACCCTGCACAACCCCAACAAGCTCGTCGGCAAGTTCCGCGGCCTCGACGGCATCAAGACCGGCTACACCGAGCCCGCCGGCTGGTGCGTCACCGCCTCGGCCGTGCAGATGGGCACCCGCCTGATCTCGGTCGTCATGGGCTGCCCCACCGACAAGGACCGGGCCAACGAGACCACCCGCCTGCTCACCTACGGCTTCAGCCTGTACACCGAGCTGCCGGTGCTCGCGGCCGGCGCCGCGCCGGAGGGCCCGGCCCTGGCCGTGCGCGGAGGCAAGGCCAAGGAGGCGCCGGTGGCCGCCGCCGAAGCCCTTGTGGTGAACGTGCCGCGCGACCGCACCGGCGACGTGACGGTCGAGGTGCACCTGCCCGAGGCCGCCGACGCGCCCCTGGCCGCCGGCACCGAGGTGGGCGAGGCGGTGGCCCTGCTCGACGGCATCGAGCTGGGCCGCGTGCCCATGGTGGTGACCCAGGACGTGGCCAAGGGCAACTGGCTCGACCGGCTCTTCCGCTAGGTCCAAGCCGCCTGCTGACAGGGTGGCGCCGAAGCCGTATCCTGTTGTCATGGTTTCCCGCGGACATCCCCGACGGAAGGGCCGGCGCCGCGTGCCGCCTGTCCGCATCATCGCCCGCACTCCGCGCTTCGGCGCCGTCCTTCCGGTCGCCCTGGCCGCCCTGCTGCTGGCCCTGGCGGCCGGATGCGCCGGCCGCCGACCCGTCCCGTGCGAGCCTCTGACCGCGCCCGGCGGCGCGGCTGCCGCCGATTCCCTCGGCCTCGCGGAATTCCTGGCCCTGCCCGGGACCGCCCGCGACGAGCGGCGCGCCCAGGCGGTGGCCTACCTCGGTGCCGCGCGCGGGGCCTCCTCGGTGCGCGACCGCGCCGATGCGCTGGCGACCGCGGCCGGCCTGGCGCCTGACGATCCCGGCCCATGGCTCGCGCTGGCGGAGATCTGGCGCTGGGTCGGCGACTACCTGCAGGCCGAGGCCTGCCTCGACCGAGCGAGCGACGCCGTGCGCCTGGCCGGGGAGGGTGGTCCTGGCCGCACCTCCCGCGACCTGGCGGCCGTGCGCACGGCCGAGCTGCGCGCCTGGCTGCACTACGACCGCGCCGAGTGGCGCGAGGGCATGCAGTGGGCCCGCGCTGCGGCGGGCCTCAAGCCCGGCGACCGGGATGTGTGGCGCATCGAGGGGCTGCTGGCTGCCGCCCAGGGCCGCCATTCCGACGCCAACGAAAAGGCCGACAACCTGCGGCGCGCCGACATGTTCACCACCGATCCCGCCTGGATCCTGGCAGTGCTCGACCGGGCGCGCGGCCAGGAGGAGTCCGCGTTCGCCCGCATCATCGCCAGCAACCCGCGCGGCGACGAGATGGCCGACCTGCGCCCGACGGGCGACCATGCCGCCGAGTGCTGGCGCGACATGGGCATCATCGCCGAGCGCGTCGGCCAGTGGGCCTGGGCGCGCCGTTGGTACGCCGAATCGCGGGCGGCCCTGCCGCTGGGCGACAGCCACTGCATCCGCGAGGTGAAGGTGCGGCGCCTCGGCTCACCGGGACGGGCGTCCGAACTGCCCGTGTGGCTGGCCTTCGACCGGTGGTACGTGACCGGGTCGCTGTCCTCCTACGCGAACCTGGCCCTGCAGAGGCATCGCGCCGCGGCCTCGCCCGAGGAGAAGGCGTTCTGGGCCTCGGCCGTGGTCAACGCCACGGGCATCCTGCTGCGCCGCGAGGACGACCAGGCCTGGGCCCTGCGGGCGCGGGGCCTGGTCTTCGCCGAGCGGGGCGACCTGCCGCGGGCCCTGGCCGACCTGCGGCGGGCGGCCGGGCAGCTCGAGGCAGCCGGCACCCCCGATGGCGAGGTCGAAGCCGGCCTGGGCCACGTGTACCTGCTGCGCCAGGACCATCGCGCCGCCCTGCCCCACCTGCAGCGGGCCGTCGCGCTGCAGCCGCACCTGGCGCCGGCCTGGAGCGACCTCGGCCTGGCCCAGGTGATGGCCGGCGACCGCGACGCCGCGGCGAAGGCCTTCGACCGCGCCCTGGACCTGGATCGCGGACTGGCCACCGCCTGGTACAACCGGGGCCTGATGCACCTGCATGCGGGCGACCTGGACGCCGCCGCGGCGGACCTCGGGGAGGCTGCCCGCCTGGCGCCGGACAACCAGGACGTGGCGCGGTTGCTGCAGCAGCTCGAGGTCAGGCGGCGGCAGCTGCCCTAGGTCGCTTTTCCGACACCTCGAGGTTCGGGCCTTGCCCAGCGGCGCCCGCTTTTCGTATCCTCGCGCCATTCCCAAAGCCATCCCGATTCCCACAGGAGGGTTTCATGCGCACGATCATTCTGGGTGTCATGCTGGTGGTCGCGGGCCTGGCCTCGGCCGCCGAGTACAACTTCTCGTGGTCGGGAGACACGTTCCGCAACGGCATGACCCTCGCCGTGCCCGGGTTCTTCGCCGGACCCCTCGGCGAGCAGAACCGCGGCGTCCACCTCTTCGCTTGCGATGACGCCGACTGGGACAGCGCCACGGTGCACGTGGACATGGGCGAGATCCTGCAGGCCGGCGCCGATGGCGTGGTCACGGTCGAGATCGGCGACCTCGTGTCGCGGCCGACGGTCCATGCGTTCTTCGTGCGCGGAGAGGACCACCTCGTCCACGCGCCGCACCCGATCCAGCTGGCGCCGGGCCAGCCGGGACAGCCCGTGAACGAGTAGGGACACGGTTTCCCAATATTCAAGATGTTGTATTGAAAACAAGTTACGTCCATGCCGGCCGAATCTGCAATTCACTGCTCAATAGCGGACCCGTTGGTCCAAATTTGTCTTTGACCTGCGCCCGGCCTGGCGCGATCGTTCAGGTCAACCCCGACCCGGACGGTTCGCCATGCGCTACATCCCCATCATCGTCACCTGCCTGCTGCTGGCCGCCCACCATTTCCGCGCGGGCGAGTGGGGCCTGATCGGCCTGTGGCTGACCCTGCCCCTGGTGCTCCTGCTCAGGCGCCGCTGGGCCGACCGCGCGCTGCAGCTCGTGATGGCGGCGGGCGCCCTCGAGTGGCTGCTCACCCTGCAGCACCTGCTGCCCATCTACCGGCGCGTCGGCATGCCCGCCGCGCGCACGACCATCATCCTTGCGGTGGTTGCCCTGGTCACGGCGGCGTCGGGCCTGGTGCTCGAATCACGCGGCCGTCGCCGCCGCCTGCCCGAGCACGACCCGGTCGCCCCGGGCCTCGGCGCGTTCCTGGTCGCCGGCGCCCTGCTCGCGATCGTGCAGTCGGTGGTGGCCCGGCCCATGATCCTGGCCGAGCGCTTCCTGCCCGCGGCCGGCTGGTGGGAGGGTGCGGCCTTGGCCTTCTACGCCGGCTGGCTGTCCGACCGCCTGCGCGAGCCGCGGCGCGTCAAGCAGCTGCGGCCGAAGGTGTGGCTGCTGTTCTCCGTCGTGTTCTTCACGCAGCTGCTGGTGGGATTGGCGGGCGTGGACAAGCTGCTGATGTCCGGCAAGCTGCACCTGCCGGTGCCGGCGCTCATCGCCGCGGGCCCGCTCTACCGCGGCGGCGGCCTGTTCATGGCCATCCTGTTCACCGCCAGCGTGCTGGTGGCGGGCCCGGCGTGGTGCAGCTGGCTGTGCTACATCGGCGCCTGGGACGACCGCTTCGCGCGGGCGCGCAAGCGTCCCGACCGCCTGCCGGCCTGGCGCCGCCACTTCCGGTGGATCGTGCTGATCGCCGTCTTCGGCACCGCGTTCGCGCTGGGACGCCTGGGCGTGGGCACGGTGACCGCGGCCTGGCTGGCGGCGGGCTTCGGCCTGGTGGGCGTGGGCATCATGGCCACCTGGTCGCGGCGCACCGGCCACATGGCCCACTGCACGGCCTGGTGCCCCATGGGGTTCGTCGCCACGCGGCTGGGGAAGATCTCGCCCTGGCGCCTGCGCATCTCCGACGGCTGCACCGACTGCGGCGCCTGCACGCCGGCCTGCCGCTACGACGCCCTCTACCCCGAGGACGTGCTGCGGCGCATGCCAGCCGAGGCCTGCACCCTGTGCGGCGACTGCATCAGCCGCTGCCCGACCGGCAGCATCGAGTACCGCTACCTCAAGGCCGATCCCGAGACGGCGCGCCGCGCGTTCTTCATCATCGTCGCGGCGCTGCACGCGGTGTGGCTGGGCGTGGCGCGGCTGTAGCCCGCGCGCGCCGGTCAGCCTCCCAGCAGCTCGAGGGCCTGCCGCGCCGCCGCGGCGTCGGGGAAGTCGCCGCCCACGGCGAGCGACCGGCGCAGCAGCGCCCTGGCCTCGTCCGTGCGGCCCATGCCCTGGGCCGTCGCCCCCAGGTGGTACAGCACGATGGGATGGTCCGGCAGGCGCTCCAGGGCCCGCGTGAGCGTGGCGTAGGCGCCGTCCAGGTCGCCCTGCAGGGTCTGCACCCAGCCCAGCGTGTCGAGCATCATGCCGCTGTCGGGCGCCAGGTCGACGGCCTTCTGCGCCGCCGTCCGCGCCTCGGCCAGGCGCCCGCCCCGGGTCAGGGCGTCGGCCAGCCCGTTCCAGGCGTTGGCGTTGTTCGGGTGCTGCTCGACCAGCGCGCTGAACGAGGTGATGTCCGGGGCCGCGCAGATCTCCTCGCGCGTGCCCGGCAGCTCGCCGCCGTAGGCCTCGGCCATCAGGTACCGGCAGTTGCCGTTGTCCTCGTCCAGGCACCAGGCGCGGTGCAGGTCGTCGCGGGTCAGGTTGAACGCGTAGCGGCCGAGGTACCCGGCCACCTCCTGCTCGTGGTCGATGGCCGCCGACAGCCCCGGCGTCAGGTTGGTGAAGTAGGGCTGGGCGCGCGTCTGGAACGCGGGCATCTGCCACTGGACCGGCAGCGGGAAGATGGCCGCCTGCTTGTCGAAGTAGTGCAGGTCGTCGGTGTTGATGCGCGGCTCGCCCGCGATCATGCGGTCGAGGCTCTCGGGTCCCATCCAGAAGAAGCCGGCGATGCGGTCGACGGTGTCGATCTCGTACTCGCCCGCGCCGAACCAGGCCGGCAGCCGGTCGAGCCGCCGCTGCAGTTCCGCCGCGTCGATGCTCAGCGGCCCGGGCGTGGCCACCAGGAAGGCCTGGTCCGACCCGTACACGTACCACACCGAGGTGTTGGGGAAGACCTTGCGGAAGGTCGCCAGGTGGATGCGCATCAGGTCGCCGCGCATCGAGTGCAGCACCGGCACCCACTGGGCCCAGATGCCGTCCGGCTTCAGCCGCGTCTTCACCTCGCGGTAGAACTCCTCGGTGTAAAGGAT
>DAOPJF010000052.1:0-10741 GCA_035399525.1 Candidatus Krumholzibacteriia bacterium
GCCACCACGGCAGCGACACCTCCGGCAGCCAGGCCTTCCTCGAGGCCGCGACCCCCGGCGCGGTCATCGTCAGCTGCGGCGTGGACAACCGCTATCGGCACCCGAGCCACGGGCCCTGGACCGTGGGCCGGGACACCCTCGGCGTGGTCCGGACGGACCTGCAAGGGACGGTCACCGTGTCCTGGAAGGGCGGCGAAGCGCGCATCCGGGCGGGGCGATCCGGGCCGCCTTGACAGCCCCGGGGGGCACGCCTACCATCCCCGGGTCCTTCCCGTCCGCGGGTCCGCAAGCGGCCCGTTGCGCTCCTGCGGCCGCTGCCGGCGGCCGTGGCCGACCACCAATCGAGGAGCCCCCATGGCAGCCCTGCGCAGCACTCGCGACCTGGGCCTCGTACCCGACTACGAGGGCAAGGTCCGCGACATGTTCGACCTCGGCGACCGGTTCCTGATCGTCGCCACCGACCGCATCAGCGCCTTCGACGTCATCATGAACGACATCGTCCCGGGCCGGGGCGTGGTGCTGAACGTGATGAGCCTCGCCTGGTTCAAGCGTTTCGCCGACGTGGTGCCCAACCACATCATCACCGCCGATCCGGCCGCCTTCCCGGCGCCCTTCGCGGCCCACGCCGCGCACCTGGGCGGGCGCTCGGTGCTGGTGAAGAAGGCGCAGCGCTTCGACGCCGAGTGCGTGGTGCGCGGGTACATCGCCGGCTCGGGCTGGAAATCGTACCGCCAGGACGGCACCATCTGCGGGCACGTGCTGCCGGCGGGCCTGCGCCTGGCCGAGCAGCTGCCCCAGCCCATCTTCACGCCGGCGACGAAGGCCGACGAGGGGCACGACGAGAACATCTCCTACGAGGAGATGGTGCCGATCGTCGGCGCCGCGCACGCGCCCGTGCTGCGCGAGACGGCCATGCGCCTGTACCGCGAGGGTTCGGCCTACGCGCGCGAGCGCGGCGTGATCCTGGCGGACACCAAGTTCGAGTTCGGCCTGGTGGACGGGAAGGTCATCCTCATCGACGAGGTCATGACGCCCGACAGCAGCCGGTTCTGGCCGGCGGCCGCGCACCGGCCGGGCGAGGAGCCGCCGAGCTGGGACAAGCAGATCCTGCGCAACCATCTCGAGACCCTCGACTGGGACCACGCGCCGCCGCCGCCGGCGCTGCCGCGCGACATCCTCGAGCGCACCTCGGAGCGCTACCGTGACGTGCTGGAGATCCTGTTCCCCGAGGAGGCCGCGGCATGGCGGGCGTACCTGTGAGCGGACGGCGGGCGCTGCTGAGCGTCACCGACAAGACCGGGCTGAACGAGGTGGCCGCGGCGCTGGTGCGCCACGGCTACGCGCTGGTGGCCTCGGGCGGCACGGCCAAGCACCTGCGCGAGGCCGGCATCGAGGTCATGGGCGTGAGCGACCTGACGGGCTACCCGTCCATCTTCGGGGGCCGGGTCAAGACCCTGCACCCGGCGGTGCACGGCGGCATCCTCGGGCCCACGCGCGAGAGCTTCGCCGAGACGGCCGAGCTGGGCATCCATCCCATCGACGTGGTGGTCGTGAACCTCTACCGCTTCGAGGACGCCATCGCGCGGGGCGCGGGCGTGGACGAGACGGTGGAGCAGATCGACATCGGCGGCCCGGCGCTGCTGCGGGCGGCGGCCAAGAACTTCGGGCGCGTCACCGTGGTGGCCGACCCGTCGCGCTACGCCGAGTTCCTGGCCGAGCTGGACAACAACGACGGCGACACCTCGCTGCCGTTCCGGCGCCGCATGGCGGCCCTGGCGTTCCGGCGTTGCGAGCAGTACAACGAGGCCATCGCCGGCTGGCTCGAGGGCGTGACCGGCGAGCGCGCCGGCATCACCCTGCGCTACGGCGAGAACCCGCACCAGGCGGCCATGCTCGAGGTGCCGGGCGACGACCTGGCGTCGGTGGGCCTGGTCCAGCACGGGGGCAAGGAGCTCAGCTACAACAACATCGTCGACCTGGTGGCGGCGGTGAAGCTGGTGGCCGACTTCGCCGAGCCCTGCTGCGGCGTCATCAAGCACACCAACCCCTGCGGCTTCGGGCTGGGCGCGGGCGCCGTCGGCCTCGAGCGCGCGCTGCAGTGCGACCCGGTGTCGGCCTTCGGCGGCGTGTTCGCGTTCAACGGCACCATCGACGAGGCCACGGCCGAGATCCTGGCCGCGCGCTTCCTCGAGATCATCGTGGCGCCCTCGTTCGCGCCGGCGGCCCTCGAGCGGCTGGCGAAGAAGAAGAACGTGCGCGTGCTGACGGTGGACCTCGCGCGGTTCGCCGCGACCACCGGCGGGCGGCGGCGCAGCTGGGGCTCGCTGCACCTGTGGCAGGAGGAGGACGCCGGCTTCCCCGAGCTGTCCGACTGGGACGTGGTGGCGGGCGACGATCCCGATCCGGCCACGCGCACGGCGCTGGAGATGGCCTGGAAGGTGTGCAAGCACGGCAAGAGCAACGCCATCGTCATCACCGGCGACGACGCCACCCTGGGCATGGGCTTCGGGCAGATGAGCCGGGTCGACTCGGTGGAGCTGGCCATCATGAAGGCCGGCAACCAGGGCCTGGACCTCGCGGGCTCGGTGGCCGCGTCGGACGGGTTCTTCCCGTTCCCCGACGGCGTGCAGAAGCTGGCCGAGGCGGGCGTGCGCGCGGTGGTGGCCCCGGGCGGCTCGATCCGCGACGACGAGGTGGCGGCGGCGGCGAAGGAGCTGGGCATCACCCTGATCCTGACCGGGCGCCGGCATTTCAACCATTGATCGGCAGACCGTATCTTGACGGAAGGACGGCCCGGCCGGGAACCCCCTCCGGCCGGGCCGGTTTCGCAACGACCATGACCAGGCCCACGCCCATCCTGCGCCTCGCCCTCGTCGGTCGCGTGCTCGTCCTCGCGGCGGACGCGGCCCGCGCGGCGGACCTGCACGCCCTGCGCGCCCAGCGCCGGGCGGCGGTGCGCACGGCGGCGTTGGCGGCGGACAAGGCGGCCGGCGGCGTGCCCTTCGGGCTGCTGGTGATTCCCGTGGACTTCAGCGATGCGCGCCTGCCCGCCGGCTGGCAGCCCGGCGCGGTGCTCGGGCCCAGGCTCGAGGGCGACGGCGCGACCCTCGACCACTACTTCGCCGTGGCCTCGGGCGGCGCCTGCGACCTGAAGGTGGTGCTGGCGCCGCTGGTGTCGCTGCCCGGCGCGCGGCGCGACTACTCGGACCTCGGCTACAACGGCTTCACCCGCACCCGCCGCCTGGCCACGGAGGCCATCACCGCGGTGCGCGACCTGGGCTTCCCGCTGCGGCGCGCGGACAACGACGGCCCCGACGGCGTCGCCGGCACCGCCGACGACGACGGCGTGGTGGACGGCGTGCTCATCCTGCACGCGGGCGTGGGGCTGGAGAACGACCTGGAGAACGGGCTCATCCAGCCGCTGCAGTACTACCTCGATCCCGGCGTCGCGCAGGACGGCGTCACGGCGTCGTTCTACGCGGTGGCCGCCATGCAGAGCGGCCTGGGCATCTGGGCCCACGAGACGGCGCACCTGATGGGCCTGGAGGAGCGGTACGACCTGCGCTACAGCGCTTCGGGCGCGAGCGAACTGCACTCGCGCGGCGGGCTGGGCCGCTTCAGCCTGATGGCCGCGGGCGCCTGGGGCACCGGCGGCGGCGACGGGCCGGCGCTGCCCGACGCCTACTCGCGGGCGCAGCTGGGCTGGTGCGGGGTGGTGGACCTTCCCTTGTCGGGGCCCGAGCAGGCGCTGCTGGCGCCTGTGGTCGACGACGGCATCGTGCACCGCGTGTGGACCGAGGGGCGGCCCGTCGGGGAGTACTACCTGCTGGAGGTGCGCGCGCCCCGCGACGGGTTCGATGCGGCGGTGCCGGCGGGCGGCCTGGTCATCAGCCACGTGGACGAGTCGGTGGCCGAGGGCGCGTGGGCCGTGGGCGACGCGCACCTGCGCGTGCGCCTGGTCGAGGCCGACGGCGACGACGGCCTGGCCGACGGCCGCGACGAGGGTTCGGCGGCCGACATCTTCCCCGGCACGACGGGCGCCGATGCGTTCGGGCCCGGCACCCTTCCGTCGAGCGACGGCTATCGCGGACCGTCGCAGGTGGCGATCACCGGCATCGCCCCCGGTGCCACGGGCGTGGCCTACGCCGTGCGCGCCACCGACGGGCTGGCCACGCGGGTCGCGCTCAACTTCAGTGCCGGCAGCCCGCGCCTGGACCTGCGGATCATCGCCACGGGCGATCCCTTCACGCGGCCGACCGTGACCGTGGCCGCGGCCTACCCGCCCCTGGGCGCCTGGGCGGCGGGCGGCACGTCGGTGGACCTCGAGTTGGGCCAGGTGGAGCCCGGCACGTGGGCGCCGCTGATCAACCCCGCCTGGGTGCCTGACCCGGGCCTGCCCGCCGGCGCGGCGACGCGCTTCCTGGTTACGGTGGCGGACGGCGCCTGGACCGCCGATCCCGTCTCGCGCAGCTGGGTGTGGGTCGAGACGGGCGACGTGCTCGACTTCGCCGCGTCGTGGCCGGGCGCGTGGACCATCGACCGGCCCGAGGACGACACCGGCACCACGTGGCACCGCTGGGACGACCGCTCGGCGGCCGTGCCGACGGTCGGCGGCCACGTGCTGGCCTGCACCGCGACCGAGGATTCGACCGGGGCGGCCTGGCCCGTGGCGCACTACGACAACAACGCCCACGCCACCCTGACCAGCGGTCCGCTGCCCGCAGGCGTGACGGGCGTGCGCCTGGTGCACGCCTGCGTCACCGAGCAGCTGACGCCCGGCGTGTTCATGGATGGCGGAACGGCGGCGTGGGTGGGCCCCGACGGCGCCGTGGTGGCGGCCGAGCCGGTGGACGGCTGGCCGGGACGCGTCGATCCCCAGTCCCTGGCCGCGCTGCACGGCCGCGGCGCCTGGGGAGGACCAGGCCTGCTGGCGGCGAACCTGACGCCGGCCTGGCGCATGGACGTGCTGCCCGTGCCCGCGGGCCAGGGGCCCTGGCGGCTGCAGCTGGAGTTCGCCAGCAACACGCGGGGCTGGGACTACCGCGGGTGGATCATCGCCGAGGCCGCGCCGCTGACGGGCGAACTGCCGACAGCGGCCGTGCCCATCGCCTGGGACGGCGCCCGGCTGACCTGGACCTGGCCGGCGCTGCCCTCGGGGCCCGCCACGTTCCACGTCGAGCGCGCCGACGGCGACGACTGGCCGCTGGTGCTGGCGGTCACGCCGGTCGACGAGGGCGGCGGCACCTTCCGGCTGGAGGCGGCGACGTTGCTGCCGCTGCTCGAGGGCCCGGCCCGCACGCGCCACGCGCTGCGGGTGAGCGGCCCCTGGGGTGACGCGGCCGACGCCGTGCTTGCCTCGCTGCCGGTGATCGTGTTTGCTGACGGCGGCGACGGCGCGCCCATCACCTTCAGCCTGCCCTGGCCCAATCCCGCGGTGGATGCGGTGAACGTGCTGGTCGGCGTGCCCGACGGCGCCGCGGCGGTGCTGCGCGTCTTCGACCTGGCCGGCCGGCTGGTGCACACCGAACGCCTGGCGGCCGGGGAGACCCTCGTGCGCTGGGACGGCGCCGACGACCGGGGGCGGCGTGTCGCCGCCGGCACGTATATCCTGCAGTTGGACGGACCCGACGGACGACGCGAGCACAAGGTGGTGCTGCTGCATTGAGAATCCTGCTGATCCTCGCCCTGGTCGTGACCGCCGCGGCGGCCGCGGCCGCGCCCCTGCACGATCCCTTCATCGAGGCCTTCCTGGTGGGAGCCTACGACCGCCCCGACGCGGCGCCGTCGGCGGTGGCGGACGACCTGTTCGCGCCGGCGGTCGTCGACTCGCTGTGGCTGGCCACCGCCGAAGCCGTCGTGGCCGAGGGCGTCGGCGCGTGGCATGACCTGGCGGCGGCCCTGCCCGACAACGGCCGCCGCGCGGCCTTCCTGGCCCGCCTCGACGCCAGCCTCGCGGCCCTGGCCGCCCGGACCGCGCCCGACACCACCGACGCCGCCGCGCCCTTCGCCGCCGCCGTGCTGACCCGCGCCTTCTTCGCCGACCTGGAGGCCGACCGGCGCGACGCGGCCCGTGCGGTGGCACAGAGGCTGGCATCCGGCGAGATTCCCGGCCTGCACGAGGGCGCCCGCGCCGCCTGGAGCCTGCGCGCTGCGGTGCTGGCGGACCAGCCGGATTGGCCCACGCTCGAATCCCTGCTGGAGACCCTGGGCCCCTGGGACACGGGCAACGCCTGGACCCTGGCTGTGGGCATGAGGCGTGCGGCCGGAATGCCGGTCTTTGGCCCGGACGCCGGCGATGACACGGCGCTGCGCGTGGGCGGCGCGGCGCGCACCTGGATCGAGCAGGATGACCTCGACGCGGCGCCCCTGGGCGACGACATGCGCGCGGCCCTCGGCGCGGTCGTGCTGCCCCAGGCCGCCCTGGCCGACCACTTCGCCCGCTGGCCCGACCCGCCGGCCCGCAGCGCGCTGCAGGGCTGGTGGCTGCGGGGACAGCGGCGCCTGGCCGGCGGCGACCCCGAGCGCTACGAGGCGCTGGCGTCGCGGACCGACCTGGCCCCGGTCTGGCAGATGGACCTCTGGCGCCGGGCCTCGGAGCGGCGCCTGCTGGCCGACCAGTGGACCGCCGGCCTGGAGGACCTGGACCGCGCCCTCGTCCTGGCCGCCCAGCCCGCGGTGGCCGCCGGCCCCAGCGAGCTGGTGCGCGACTGGACCGAGCAGGCCTGGGCCCTGGCCCGGGCGCGCGGCCGGACCGGCGACGCGGCGCGCATCCTGGCGCTGGCCCAGGGGCAGGCGAGCGTCGTCAAGGATGAGAGGTTCCGCGCCAGCGTACGCCTGTTGGAAGCCTGGCAGTCCGGCACGACACCCCATCCCGACAGTGATGACCTGGTGGACATCGAGCGGCTGGAGGTCCGCGACGGGCTGGCCGGCGACGTGGTCCCGGTGCTGGACCGCGACCGGGCCCGCCTCGAGGCGGCCGCCACCGCCACGCCCTGGGAAACCTGGCGGCGGTGGGGCCTGGCCCTGAGCGACACGGCCGCCATGGACGGCCTGGACTCCGGGCGAATTGCCGCCGCGGCGGCCTATCGGGCCGACCTGGCGGCGGCCGACGGCCCGCAGGCCCTGGCTGCGACCGCCGCGGCCCGCCTGGCGGCCCGCCCCGGCGTGCTCGAGCGCCTGGCGGCC
This sequence comes from Candidatus Krumholzibacteriia bacterium, assembly GCA_035399525.1. Lineage (GTDB taxonomy): Bacteria > Krumholzibacteriota > Krumholzibacteriia > LZORAL124-64-63 > LZORAL124-64-63 > JACZKN01. The sequence continues at coordinate 7,186 of DAOPJF010000052.1, forward strand.
TGGGCCCTGGACCACGAGGTGCAGAGCCGCACCGGCGGCGCCACGCCGCCCTTGCCCACCCCGGTGCCCGAGCTGGCGGCGGACCTGAGGGGCAGTCAGGCCGACCTGCACGCCCTGCTGGGGTGCGCCCTGGCGCTGGGGGACATGCGGGGCGTGCTGGGGACGGCATCCGTCCTGCCCGGAACGGGTTTGACGCGGGACGAGAAAAGGCGTTTCCTTTACCCCCTGCCGGCCCCGGGACCGATCCTGGACGCCCTTTTGGCCGCCGACGACGCACCGGCCCTGCTGCTGGCCATCGCCCGCAACGAGTCGCTGTTCGAGCCCGCCGTCCGCTCGCGGGCCGGGGCCCTGGGCTGGATGCAGATCATGCCGTTCCATTACCCGGAGCGCGGCGCGCGACCGGGCGCGGAGCATTGGAGCAATCCCCGCACGGCCATCGCCCGCGGGGCGGCCCTCGTGGCCGAGAACCGCCGCCGCTACGGCGGCGACCCTTACCGCCTCCTGGCCGCCTACAACGCCGGCCCCGAGGCCGTCGCCCGCTGGGACCGGCAGCTCGGCCCCGGCGCCGACCGCAGGCTCTTCCTGGCCTGGATCGGCTACACCGAGACCCGCGACTACGTGGAGAAGGTGCTGGTCGACCGCGCCATGTACGAACGGATCCTTCAGGAGGCCGCCGCCGGTCTCCGCACAACCGCCGAGGAGTAGGGCATGGCCACCGGCCTAATGGGTTTCCTGGAGAACGTGTTCGGCAAGCGCAAGCGCGACGTGTCGCGCATGAAGCCGCTGGTGGACAAGGTGCGCGCCGCCCAGGCCACCTTCGTCGACCTCGACGACGACGCGCTGCGCGCCAAGCGCGAGGAGTTCCGCCGCCGCCACGCCGACGGCGAGTCGCTGGACGACCTGTTGCCCGAGGCCTTCGGCGTGGTCTGCGAGGGCTGCCGCCGCCTGGCCGAGCGCAAGGCCAGCTGGCTGGTCTGGGGCCACGAGATGACCTGGGACATGGAGCCCTACGACGTGCAGGTCATGGGCGGCATCGTGCTGCACCAGGGCAAGATCGCCGAGATGGCCACCGGCGAGGGCAAGACCCTCGTGGCCATCATGCCCCTGTACCTGAACTCGATCCCGGGCCGCGGCGCGCACCTGGTGACGGTCAACGACTACCTGGCCCGTCGCGACGCCGAGTGGATGGGCGGCGTGCTCGAGTTCCTGGGCTGCAGCGTCGGCTTCATCCTGGGCGAGATGACCCCCGAGGAGCGCCGCCGGGCCTACGGCTGCGAGGTCACCTACGGCACCAACAACGAGTTCGGCTTCGACTACCTGCGCGACAACATGGTGCTGCATCCCGAGCACCTGGTGCACCGCGAGTTCTTCTACGCCATCGTCGACGAGGTCGACTCGGTGCTGATCGACGAGGCCCGCACGCCGCTGATCATCTCGGGCGCGGTGGACAAGTCGACCCACCAGTTCACCGAGCTGAACCCGCGGGTGCAGACGGTCGTCCGGCACCAGATGAAGATCGTCAACGAGTGGCTGGCCGACGCCGAGCGCAGGCTGCGCGGCGCGCTGCAGGACGGCGACGACGCCCGCATCGACGACGAGACGGCGCTGAAGCTGCTGCGCATCAGCCGCGGCGCGCCCAAGAACCCGCGCTTCGCCAAGCTCAGGCAGATCCCCGGCGTGCAGGAGACCATCCAGCGCACCGAGGAGGCCTTCATGCGCGACAAGGCCATGTGGGAGGCCGACGCCGACCTGCTGTACGTGGTCGAGGAGAAGCACCACTCGGTGGACCTGACCGAGAAGGGCCGCGAGGTCATGGCCGGCAGCGAGAAGGACTTTTTCGTGATGCCCGACCTGGCCGAGACCGCCGGCGCCATCCAGGGCGACGAGAGCCTCGACGCCGCCGAGAAGGCCAGGCGGATGGCGGCCATCGAGCAGGAGTACGCGCTCAAGAACGAGCTGATCAGCAACGTCGACCAGCTGCTGAAGGCCTACTCGCTGTACGAGAAGGACGTCGAGTACGTGATCCAGGACGGGAAGGTCGTCATCGTCGACACCTTCACCGGCCGTCTGCAGCCGGGACGCCGCTTCAGCGACGGCCTGCACCAGGCGCTCGAGGCCAAGGAGGGCGTGGTCGTCCAGAAGGAGACCCAGACCCTGGCCACCGTGACGGTGCAGAACTTCTTCCGCATGTACGACAAGCTGTCGGGCATGACCGGCACGGCCGAGACCGAGGAGGCCGAGTTCGCGGGCATCTACGACCTGGACGTGGTGGTCATCCCCACGCACCGGCCCATCGCGCGCGCCGACCTGGACGACGTCATCTACAAGACGAAGAAGGAGAAGTACAAGGCCATCGTCGACGAGGTCGACCGGCTGCACAAGCTGGGCCTGCCGGTGCTGGTGGGTACGACCACGGTCGAGGTCAGCGAGCTGCTGAGCCGCCTGCTGCGCCTGCGCGGCATCAACCACAACGTGCTGAACGCCAAGCACCACCGCATGGAGGCCGAGATCGTGGCCGAGGCGGGGCGGATCGGCGCGGTGACCATCGCCACGAACATGGCCGGCCGCGGCACCGACATCAAGCTGGCGCCGGGCGTGCTGGACCTGCCCAAGCGGTGGGCCGAGGACCCGAACATCAAGCCCGAGGACGTCGAGGGCCAGAGCACGGGCCTGCAGATCATCGGCACCGAGCGCCACGAGAGCCGCCGCATCGACCGCCAGCTGCGCGGCCGCTCGGGCCGCCAGGGCGACCCGGGCCAGGCCATCTTCTTCCTGTCCCTCGAGGACGACCTGATGCGCCTGTTCAGCCCCGAGCGCATCATCAAGGTGATGGACAAGCTGGGGGTGCAGGAGGGCGAGGTCATCACCCATTCGCTGGTGACCAAGTCCATCGGCAACGCCCAGGTGAAGGTCGAGACGCGGAACTTCGAGGTGCGCAAGCACCTGCTCGAGTACGACGACGTGGTCAACAAGCAGCGCGAGGTGGTCTACGGCCTGCGCCGCGACGCGCTGACGGGCGAGGACCTGACCGAGCGCCTGCGCGACTTCGTGGCCGGCGGCGTCGAGGCCGTGTGGGCCGAGTGCTGCGACCAGGAGCAGGCCCCCGACTACTGGGACATGGACGCCCTGGCCCTGCGCTACCAGAGCCTGGTGCTGGCGCCCCTGCCCATCGCCGAGAAGGAGCACCTGGAGACCGGCGCCGACGTGCTGCGCGACCGCCTGCTGGAGAACGCGCTGCAGCGCTGCGACGCCAAGCTGGCGCGCCTGGGCCCGGACATCTCGGCCCAGCTGCTGAAGTTCGTGGTGCTGCAGGTGCTGGACGAGAACTGGCGCGACCACCTGAACGAGCTGATCATGCTGCGCAGCGGCATCGGCCTGCGGTCCTACGGCCAGCGCGACCCGCTGGTGGAGTACAAGACCGAGAGCTACACGCTCTTCGAGTCGATGATGAACCGCATGGAGAGCCAGATCGTGAACCTGTTCTTCCGGGCCGAGCTCGCGGCGCCCCCGGCGCCCCGGGCCCCGGAGGTCTCGAAGGTCCAGGCCCAGCACCAGG
>DAOPJF010000053.1:0-10698 GCA_035399525.1 Candidatus Krumholzibacteriia bacterium
CCCGAGGACCTGGCCACGCCGGCCGCCTTCGCCGCCGATCCGCAGCTGGTCTGGCGGTGGTACGACTGGCGCCGCGGCCTGATCGCCGCCTCGGCCCCCAACGCAGCGCACCACGCGCTGGCCGCGCTCGCGGCCCACGGCCCCGTGGTCGTGGTCACCCAGAACGTCGACGGCTACCACCAGCAGGCCGGCAGCCCGACCGTGCTCGAGTACCACGGCTCGATCTGGACGCTGCGGTGCACGGCGTGCGGCCGCGAAGGGGAGGATCGGCGCGTGCCCCTGCCGATCCCGCCGCATTGCGATGCCTGCGGCGGCCTGCTGCGTCCTGGCGTCGTGTGGTTCGGGGAGGGCATCGACCCGCAGGTGGCCCGCGGCGCGGACCGCGCGGCGTCAGCGAGCGAACTCTTCCTCGTGGTCGGGACGGCCGGCGCCGTCTGGCCCGCGGCCGGGCTGGTCGCCACCGCCAGGGCCCACGGCGCCGTCGTCGTCGAGTTCAACCTCGAACCCAGCGCCGTCAGCCGTCACGCCGACCTCTTCGTCGCCGGATCGGCCGCCGACACCCTGCCCGGCATCGTCCCATAGGCCCTCGACGATGTGCTGCGCCGCCGCGGCCGGCAGCGTGGGCAGCAGCAGGTAGAAGGCGGTGCCCCAGCCTTCCTCGCTGTGCACGAGGATGCGGCCGCCGTGCTGCTCGACCGCGGCCTTGGCGATGGGCAGGCTCAGGCCCGAGCCGCGGCTGTGGTGCTCGATGCGTCCGACCAGCTCGAACTTGCCGAAGAGCGCGTCGATGCGGCCGCGCGGGATGGCGCGGCCCGAGTTGTGCACCTCGACGATGCGCCAGCGCACGTCCTCCTCGCTCCAGTCCGCGAAGTCCGGCAGGGCGTGCAGGCGCTGCTCCATCTCGGGCGTCACCAGGTCGGCGGCGCGCCCCTCGCCGGGCACCGTGTCGGTCTCGCGCAGCGTCACGCGGCCGCCGTCGAGATTGTGGACCACCGCGTTGTCGAGGATCTTGCGCACGGCCACCTCGAGGACCGAGCGGTCGCACAGCACGTGCCAGCCGTCGGCGCCGCAGGCCCCGCACTCGACCGTGATGCCGCGGCTCTCGGCCCAGGGCGCCACGCGCTGCAGCGCGGCGGCGAACAGCTCGCGCGGCGGCACGGGCGCCAGCTCGAGGCGCTGCTCGCCCGACTGGATCGCCGTCATCTCGATGGCGTCGGTCAGGAAGCCGTGCAGGCGCTGGCCGCTGCTGGCGACGATGCCGGCGATCTGCGCCAGGTTCAGCCGCTCGAGCACGGCCCGGTCGCCGGGTTCGGCCTTGTCGATGGTCGCCTTCAGGAAGTTGACGCCGCCCAGCACGGTGGTCAGGGGCGTGCGCACCTCGTGGGAGATGAGCACCAGGAAGTCGTCCTTGGCCTTGTCCAGCAGGCGCTGGTTCTCCAGCGCGGCCTGCAGGCCCAGGGCCTGGGTGGCGACCTCGCGGTGCGCCTCCTCGAGGCTGGCGGCCATGAGGTTGAAGTAGCCGATCAGGCGGCCGACCTCGTCGGGCGCCCCGCGGTCCAGGCGCAGGGTGTAGTCGCCGCGGGCCAGCCCCTCCATGTGGTTGCCCAAGGCGGCCAGGCGCGCCGACACGGTATCGACGACCCGCGTCGTACCCAGCAGCGCCGCGGCCAGCGCCAGCACGGCCAGGCCGACGATGGCCGCGAAGCAGCCCAGCGCCAGGGCTTGCTGCCGGTTGACCGGCGAGACCGCCACCAGCGGGAACGGCAGCGACCGGTCGCGGTGCCGGCCCGCCAGCAGCGGCGAGAGCCGCGGGCCGACGCGGGCATGGTCGTAGGCGCCGCCCGTTTCGGGGGCGGCGAAGGCGGCGTCCTTGACGGCGAGGTGCGCCGTACCGTCGGGATCGGCGGCGCCGTCGACCAGCGTGCCGTCCGGCAGGGCCAGGCCCCACCAGAGCACGCCCGGCGCCCGGGCGGTCGCGATGCGCCCCGCGTCGATGAGCACCAGCCCCCCCGCCCCCTCGGCGCCCACGGCGGGCGCGACACCCACCGGCAACACGACCGCGGCCTGCGGTCGGCCCTGGGCATCCTCGAGGGCCAGCAGGGGGTAGAAGCGCAATTCCCAGCCGAGTTCGGCCAGCCGGGCGGCGCCGGTGTCGAGGTCGCCCGCAGCCAGCCCCGCCGTCCAGGCGGCCAGGCGCTCGCGGTTGCCCGGCGTGTCCAGGCGGGCGGCCAGCGCCCAGGCGGCGCCGTCGAAGCTGCCCTCGTGCGGTCCGGCGACCGCGGCGAAGGCGGCGCGCTCGCGCAACACCGCCGCCAGGTCGCGCAGCTGCCGCGACTGCTGGTCCACCGCCGCGACATGGGCCCAGTACGCGTAGGCGAGCCAGCCCACGGCGGCGATCAGCAGCCCGGCGACGGCGAACGCCGGCGCGACGCGGCTGAGGATCTGCCCGCGCATGCGGAACTGGAGACCGGCGACCCTGCGGATCATGGCGTCCCGTCGGTTGAAGGCACGGGTCGACGCCCGGCCGCTGCGGCCGGACGGACCCCGGGTTCATCTCCTTGGTTATCGGTGGGATCCGCCGAAGGTTGACCGCCCTTTCGGCGCGGTCCATGATGGCGCCCTGACGCGCGCCCCCGGCCGGGGCGCCCGGGAGGCGAAGACGGCGTGGATCGGCCCAAACTACTGCTTATCAACAAGTTCTACCACGACGTGGGGCCCGCCGGCGGGGTCGGCCGCTACGTCGTGCAGGAAGAGGAGGACCTCGCCGCGCGCGGCTGGGAGGTCATCCCCTTCGCCGTGGCGGACGAGCACGCCCGGCCCACGCCCTGGGCCCGCCACTTCCCCCGCGCCCGCGACTACGCCACCGCCCGCTGGCGCGAGGGCGCGCTGGGCGATGCGCTGTCGCTGGTCTGGAACCGCGAGGCGGCCGCCAACCTCGAGGCGCTGCTGGCCGAGGTGCGGCCGGACGTGGCGCACATCCACAACATCTACCACCACCTGACGCCGTCGATCCTCGGCGTGCTGCGGCGCCACCGCATCCCCGCGGTGATGACGCTGCACGACCTGCGCCTGCTGTGCCCGGCCATCCACATGCTGCGCGACGACCGGCCCTGCGAGCGCTGCAAGGGCAGGCGCTTCCACCAGGCGGTGCTCGGGCGCTGCGTGAAGGAGTCGCGGCCGGCATCGCTGCTGGCGGCGGTCGAGACGGCGCACCAGCGGTGGCGCGGGCTGTACCCGGCGGCCGTGTCGCTGTTCCTGTGCCCGAGCCGCTTCTACGTCGAGAAGTACCGCGCGTGGGGCTTTCCCGGCGACCAGCTGCGGCACCTGCCCAACTTCGTGGACCTCGACTTCTGGCATCCCGACCGGTTGCCGGCGGTGACCGAGCGCGACACCGTCGTCTACTTCGGCCGCATCTCGCGCGAGAAGGGCCTGCGTGGGCTGCTGGACGCGTGGGCGCTGTGGGAGAGGGGCTGCGCCGACGGCACGCTGCCCGGCCGTCCGCCGCGGCTGGTGATCGCCGGCGACGGACCCTGCCTGGGCAACCTGAAGGCGCGGCTGGCCATGCTGAAGCTGCAGACTGCCGAGGCCGTGGGCCCCTTGGGCGTGGCCGAGCTGCGCGCGGTGCTCGGGCGCGCGCGCTGCAGCGTGATCCCGTCGCGGTGGTATGAGAACGCCCCCATGGCGGCGCTCGAGTCGCTGGCCGCGGGCGTGCCCGTGGTGGGGGCGGCCATCGGGGGCTTGCCGGAACTGATCGAGCCGGGGGTGACAGGCGAGACCGCGGCTCCCGACGATCCCGCCGCGCTGCTCGATGCCTTGCGTCGGGCCGTGAACCTGGGCCCGGAAGCGCGCCGCTCGGCGCGGGGCTGGGCCGAGCGCCACGCCGCCCGCGACGGGCACATGGCCGAGCTCGACGGCATCCTGCGCGGCCTGGTGCAGGGCCAGGCCTGACCGCGGACGCGCATTGGTCAAGGCGGGTCCCGCAGGCTATTATGGGACCGGTAGGGAGCGACCGAACCAACAGGCGACCGCGTTCGGGCCAGGGCCCGATCCCGCCGCCAGGAGAAGGGGCTTTTCGCATGAAAGACATCGCCACGCGCGGGCCCATGACGCGCATCATCCACGCCGGCCAGCATGCCGATCCCGCCACCGGAGCCGTCTCCACCCCCATCTACCAGAGCAGCACCTTCGCCTTCCGCGACGCGGACCACGGCGCGGCGTGCTTCCGGGGCGAGCCGGGCTACAAGTACACGCGGCTGGGCAACCCGACCATCGAGGCGCTCGAGACCAACATCGCGACCCTCGAGGGCGGCTGCGGCGGCCTCGCGGCGGCCAGCGGCATGGCGGCCGTGAACATGGTGTACCTGTCGTTCCTGGGCCAGGGCACGCACGTGGTGGGCACCGAGGCCCTGTACGGTCCGAGCCGCATGATCCTCGAGACCGAGTACACGCGGTTCGGCGTGGCCAGCACCTTCGTCGACACGGCGAACCCCGAGAACGTGGCCAAGGCGATGCGGCCGGACACCAAGCTGGTGTACGTGGAGACGCCGGCCAACCCGACGCTGAAGCTGACCGACCTGAAGGCCTGCGCCGAGATCGCCCACGCGGCCGGCGCGCTGCTGGCGGTGGACAACACCTTCGCCTCGCCCTACCTGCAGAACCCGCTGGCCCTGGGCGCGGACGTGGTCGTGCACAGCATGACCAAGTTCATCAACGGCCACACCGACGTGGTGGCCGGCATGGTGGTGGCCAAGGATCCGGCGGTGTACGCGCGCCTGCGCAAGGTGCACACCAACATCGGCGGCACCATGGATCCGCACCAGGCCTGGCTGGTGCTGCGCGGCGTGAAGTCGCTGGGCCTGCGCATGGAGCGGGCGCAGGAGAACGCCATCAAGCTGGCCCACTGGCTCGAGAAGCATCCCAAGGTGGCGTGGGTCGCCTACCCCGGCCTGGAGAGCCATCCTCAGTTCGAGCTGGGCCGGCGCCAGATGCGCGGACCGGGCGCGGTCATGAGCTTCGGCGTCAAGGGCGGCATCGAGGCCGGCAAGACCGTCATCAACAACGTCGAGGTGGCGACCCTGGCGGTGAGCCTCGGCGGCATCGAGACGCTGATCGAGCACCCGGCGAGCATGACGCACGCCGGCGTGCCCGAGCAGGAGCGCCTGGCCGCGGGCATCCGCGACGACCTGGTGCGCATCGCCGTGGGCTGCGAGGACTACACGGACCTGGAGGCCGACCTGGCCCGGGTCCTGGCCATGGTCTGATCGGAAGGTCGATGTACCAGAACTGGGTCGACGCATCGCGCATCCGCCCCAGCGGCAACGGGGACATCTGGGCGGTGGACCACACCGCCCACCCCCTGCTGGACCCGGGGTTCGGCACGCGCCGCTCGCGGGTGCTGGCGCTGACCCGGCAGAAGTACCACCGCATCCTGACCGATGACGACGCCTACCGCCGCGAGCTGTCACGCCTGTTCCAGCCCGGCGGCGAGGAGGAGCTGCCCCTGGCCCGGCTGGCCGAGCGGGCGGCCGACTACCTGAACGAGGCCGATGTCTACCTGGCCTCGACCATCGAGCTGCTGCCCTCGGCGGCGCGGCCCCACGTGCTGCCGCTGCCCGCGGTCGCCGACTGCGACGACGTGCGCGGGCTGCTGACCATGGCCTTCCGCGCCGACGATCCGCGGCTGGCGTACGAGGCCCGGCGCAAGCTGTTCCTGGGCCAGGCCCTGCTGCGCATCGACCAGTCGCGCCACGTGCAGAACGGGCAACTGCACATGGAGCACTTCGAGCACCTGCTGAACGAGGGGCTATGGCGCCACACGTCGCAGGTCCACGACCTCGAGGTGGGCTTCCGCATGGACGAGGGCGGCTCGATCGCCTACACGGCGCGGCCCGCCGAAGGCGACCAGCGCTGGCACTTCCGCTCGACCTTCGTGCAGGCGCGCGAGGCCGGGCGCGCCATCGCCCTGGACATCCTGTACTACAGCTGCCGGTTCAAGCGCTCGGTCACGCCGGTCACGTTCGAGATCGTCGACGGCCGGCGGCGCGTCATCGAGCGCATCCGCTGGAGCGAGATGCGGCAGCAGACCAGCGGCTCGATCCTCTCGAAGATGATCCGCAACGGCATCAACAACCCCGACACCATCGCCGACATGATCGGCGCCATGTTCATCGTCCACGACAACGACGCGCTGGACGACCTGCTGCTGATGCTGGACGCCGCCGTGGGCACCCCGTTCGGCTGGCGCAACGTGACCGACACCCTGTCGCCGGAGAAGGGCGTCTCGCTCAACGAGTTCAGCAGCGGGCAGTTCAAGGTCTTCAAGGGCGATGTCGACGTGCTGTTTCCCGATCCGGCCACGGGCCAGCCCTACCGCTTCCCGGTCGAGGTGCAGATCTACACGCTGGAGGCCTACCTGCGCACCGTGTGCGGCGCCCATGAGGCCAGCCACCTGGCGCTGAAGCTGCGCCAGTTCCTGTACGGCCTGGTGCCGCGGATCTTCCCGCGCGAGGTGTACGGCAGCGCGTGGCTCGAGGGCGACGACGGCGCGGCGGACGGCCCGCGCGGGGGCCTGTAGTGTTCCGCAGCTCGGCCCTGCTCTTCCTGGCGAAGGTCGTCGGCTTCGGCATCCGCATCCTGCTGCCGGTGTTCCTGGTCCGCGTGCTCAGCAAGGCCGAGGTCGGCGCCTACTTCCAGTTCTTCCTGCTCGAGGCGGTCACCATGACCGTCTTCCAGCTGGGCGCCGCCCAGTCGCTGTTCTACTTCGTGCCTCGCGACCCGCGCAACGCCGGCGGATACCTGGCCGGCAGCCTGGGCCTGAGCGTGCTGTTCATGGCGGCGGGCTTCGGCCTGCTGGCGCCCTTCCACGTGCAGGCCGCCGGCGCGACGGGCCTGGGCATGCTCGACGCCTACTACGGGCGGCTCGCGGTCTACGTCACCATCGTGATGATCCTGGTGGTGCTCGAGTCGTACACCACGGCCCGGGGCTGGATCACCGCCACCGCGGCCTGGGACGTGGGCCGCCAGGTCGCCGCCACGGCCGCCACCTTGCTGGCGGCCTGGATCTGGCGCGACCTGCCCCACGTGATCGCCGCGCTGATCGTCGTGCGCGCGGCGAGCGCCGTGGCCATGGCGGGATGGATCCACGTCGCCCGGCGCGGGTTCGCCACCGAACGCTGGCGCATCGACCTGAAGGCCCAGGTGCGCTACGGCGTCGTGCTGGGCCTGACCGGTATGCTGGTGACGCTGACCATGCGTTTCCACGAGCTGTTCGTGAACCGCTTCTACGACATCGAGACCTACGCCGTGTACGCGGCAGGCGTACGGCAGATCCCGGTGCTGCAGTTCTTCACCCACTCGGTGGCGATGGTCACCTTGGCACGCTTCTCGGAGCTGGAGAAGGCCGGCGACTGGATCGGCATCCGCGACCTGTGGAACCGCTACCACGCCGGCACCTGGGCCGTGGGCCTGCCCGTGACCCTGCTGTTCCTGGTGGCGGCCAGGCCGCTGGTGCTGCTGATGTTCACTCCCGAGTACGCCGACGCGGTGCCCATCTTCCGCATCAACGCCGTCGCCATGCTCTACATGGTGCTGAACCCGACCCTGGTGCTGCGCGCCATGGACCGCAACGACCTTTCGCTGCGCGTCAACGCGGTGATGGTCGCGGCCCTGCCTCTGCTGCTGTACGGGGGGATGAAGGCCTGGGGCCTGCCGGGGATCATCGCGGCCCACGGGTTCGCGCTGATCACCGCGCGTCTGGTGAACCTGTGGGCGCTCAACCGCGTTGCGGCCGTGCGCCTGCCGCTGGTGCCGCCGCGGGCCGCGGTGGCGGCCTTCCTGCGCGACGCCGCCCTGGGCGTGCGCCGCCGCCTCGGCGCAGCCTGACCCGCGGTCTAGCCGACGACGTTGTAGCCGTTGTCGCGCAGCGCGGGCCGGAAGCCCGCGCCCTCGATCATCTCGTCGAGGTCCTGACGCGTCAGCGGATGGATGGTGCCCGCGGCCGAGACCACGCTCTCCTCCATCATCAGGCTGCCGAGGTCGTTGGCGCCGTACCACAGGGTCAGCTGGCCGACGGCCTTGCCCTGGGTCACCCACGAGGCCTGGATGTTGCGGAAGTTGTCGAGCGCGATGCGGCTGATGGCCAGGTTGCGCAGGTAGTCCGACGCGCCGAGGTAGCCGTGGGCCAGCACCGCGGCCTTCAGCTCGGGCTCGTCCATCAGGGGCGTGTTGCCGGGCTGGAAGGTCCAGGGGATGAACGCGGTGTAGCCGCCGGTCCTGTCCTGGCTGTCGCGCACGCGCAGCAGGTGCTCGACCCGCTCGGCGTAGGTCTCGATGTGGCTGTGCATCATGGTCACCGTGGTGGGCAGGCCGGCCAGGTGGGCTTCTTCCATGATGCCGATCCACTCGCCGGACATGGCCTTGCCCGGGGCCAGCACGCGCCGCACGCGGTCGCTGAGGATCTCGGCGCCGCCGCCGGGGATCGAGTCGAGCCCCGCCGCCTTCAGCCGCTGCAGCACCACCGCCGTGGGCAGGCCGTTCAGGCGCCCGAAGTGCTGCACCTCGCTGGGCGAGAAGCCGTGGATCCAGATCTGCGGCCAGGCGGCCTTGATGCCCTGCAGCATCTCCTCGTAGTACTCGAGGCGCTTCTTGGGATGGTGCCCGCCCTGCAGCAGGATCTGGTTGCCGCCGGCCTCGACCACGGTGCGGCACTTGCCGGCGATGGTCTCGAGGTCCAGCAGGTACGAATCGTCGTCGTCCAGGTGGCGGTTGAACGCGCAGAACTTGCAGTCGGCGTAGCACAGGTTCGTGTAGGTGACGTTGCGGTCGATGATGTAGGTGACCGTGTCGGCCGCGGCGCGCTCGAGGCGCAGCAGGTGGGCGGTGCGGCCCACGTCGTGCAGCGCCGCCTCCTCGAACAGGATCAGCAGCTCGCCGCCGCTGAGCCGGCGGGTCAGGGCCTCGTCCAGCAGCTCGAGCGCCAGGGGCGTCGAGCGCTTCGGCAGGCGGATGGGCTCGGCGGTCACGGTGTCGGGCGCCGCAGGCTGCCCGGCCTTCTGGGCCATCAGCTCCTGGAAGCGGGCGGGATCCATGGGGCCGAGGTCGTTCCGGCCGAGGTCATTCCGGCCGTGGTCGGCGGGTCGCACGTTGCCTACCTCACGATCGTCAGCGGCGGCGTGCCGTCGGGCAGGACGCCGTGCTTGATGCCCAGCTGCCGGAACCGCTCGATGCCGGCCAGGTCGTCGTCCCCCAGGCGGAAGTGCAGGGAGCGCTCGAAATAATAAGCGATCGCCGCGGCGGTCGCCTCCCCGCCCGGCCCCAGGCGCCCGGCGGCGGCCTCGCGGGCGGCGATGGCCCCGCGCCGGGCGAACCCGTCGTCCAGGGCCTCGTTCAGCAGGGTCGTCAGCTCGCGGCAGCCCGCCGCCCCGGCACGGGCGGCGAACCCGGGCCCGACGGCCCAGGCCGCGAACACGAAGGGCAGCCCCGTCAGCTCGAACCACGCCCCTCCCAGGTCGACAATGCGGCCGCCGGCGGGCGCCGCCTGGCGGAAGGCCCGTTCGTAGGCGAAGCAGCGGTCGCCGATGACCAGCACGCCCTCGCCTGGCTCGGGCAGGCGGCCCGGCTCGGGCTCGGCCTCGGCGAAGGCCGGCGCCGTTCCCCAGCGCTCGGCCAGCAGCACCTGCAGCAGCGCCACCGACGAGCGCGAGCCCCGGTCGGCGCGGATGCGCACCAGGTCGGCCGGATCGTCCACCGCGAACAGCCGCACGCTGTCCACGTCGCCCCGGCAGGCGATGCCCGCCGCCGGCACCAGCACGCCGCCGCTGCGCCCCCGGAGGATCTCGGCCACCGGCAGCAGGCCCACGTCGGCCCGGTCGGCCTCCAGCTCGGCCGCCAGGCGGCTGGGCAGGGCGCGGCTGAGAACGACCCGCGGGTCGGCGCCGTCGAGAAACCGCTCGATCAGCGGCAGCGTGTTCAGGAACGAGACGGCGGCGATGCGAAACGGCATGGGCGTGACCCGGGGATGGTGGGCTGGCAAGGGGCCGGTTGGGCTGGATGGGCCGGATGGACCCGATGGCCCGGCGGCGGCTACGGGCCAAGCATAGGACCTGCCCCGGGACCGGGCAAGCCCGGGGGCCTGTTCACGAGCTTCAAACTTGGCATTCGGGGCCCAAGGGGCTATAGATCAGGGCTTGCCGGCGGGAGCGGCCGGTCCCAGCCCCACCCGAGCCACCAGTGAGGCCCCCGACGTGCCCAAGACCATCTTCCTGATCGCCGCCGCCCGCCCGAACTTCATGAAGGTCGCGCCCCTGTGGCGGGCGCTGGGCGCCCGGCCCGGGCTGCAGCCCGTGCTGATCCACACGGGCCAGCACTACGACCGCAACATGTCCGACGTGTTCTTCGAGGACCTGGGCCTGCCCCAGCCCGACGTGCACCTGGGCGTGGGCGGCGGTTCGCACGCGCAGCAGACCGCCGGGGTCATGGTGAAGTTCGAGGAGCTGTGCCAGGAGCGCCGGCCCGACATGGTGGTGGTGGTCGGCGACGTGAACGCGACCATGGCCACGACGGTGGTGGCCGCCAAGCTGCACATCCCCGTGGCGCACGTCGAGGCGGGCCTGCGCAGCCGCGACATGTCCATGCCCGAGGAGATCAACCGGCTGATGACCGACGTGGTGGCCGACCTGCTGTTCACGCCGTCGGCGGACG
>DAOPJF010000054.1:0-9092 GCA_035399525.1 Candidatus Krumholzibacteriia bacterium
TCCTGGATCAGGTCCAGGAATTCCAGTCCGCGGTTGGTGTAGCGCTTGGCGATGCTGATGACCAGGCGCACGTTGGCCTCGATCATCTCGCGCTGCGCCGTGTCGACCTGCTGCTTGCCCAGCACGATCTCGTTGCCGATGCCGTGCAGCTCCTCGCTGGACAGGCCGATCTCGCGCTCGATGTCCTGGATGCGCTTGCGCAGGATCTTGATGGCCTTGTGGGCCTCCTTGACGGCCTCGGCCTGCGCGGCGGTGCAGCCCTTGGCCTTCAGGGCGCCGGCCATCTCGCCGAAGGGCAGGCCGACCTCCTCCTCGGCGCGGGCGATGCGCGCGTGCAGGTCCTCGACCTTGCCGTGCACCAGCATCAGCTTGTTGGCCAGCTGCTCGACCTGGGACGGCGCCAGGTGCAGGTCCATGAACTCCTCGAGCACCTTCTGCTGGCGCGCCTGCTGCATGCGCTGCACCTGGGCCGCGCGCGCGGCGTTCGCGCTGGCGTCGAGCTCCTTCTGGAACCCGGCGGCCTCCTTGCGCAGCTTCTCGATGCGGTCGAGGGCCTTCAGCAGGCGCTTGCCCTCCTTGGCCGCCGACAGGTGCACGTTCCAGGTCGACGTGTCGTGCTGGATGACCTCGTCCACGTGCACGCTCTCGGACACGAGCTGGTTCGCCGTCTGGCGCAGCTCCTTCAGGGCGTGCTGGCTGCGCAGCGTGGCCTGGATGATGGCCAGCCGGCCGTCCTCCATGCGCCTGGCGAGGTTCACCTCGCCCTGGCGCGTGAGCAGGGGCACGCGGCCCATCTCGCGCAGGTACATGCGGACCGGGTCGTCGTACTTGACGTTGGTGCGCTGGATCTTGCGGGCGGCGGCGGCCTTCTTCTTCTCCTTGCGCTTGCGGCGGGAGATCTTCTCGACGGCCTCGTCCTCGCTGTCGTAGAAGTCGATCTGCAGTTCGCCGAGCTTGTCGTAGATCCGCTCGATCATCTCGTAGTCGGTCTCGTCGCCCAGCATTTCGTTGATCTGGTCATGCAGGATGTAGCCGCCCTTCTCGGTGGCCTTCCTGCGGATATCCTCGATGACGCTGTCGAAACGGGTCTTGTCCATTGAGCCTGCGCCCCCGTCGTCGGTGGTCCCTGCCGGCCGGATGCCGCGTCGCGGCGCTCGTGATCCGGGCCGTTCAGCCTTGCCAGGTGCGTTGCGCCCGGCGCAGCCGTTCGAGACAGTCCATGATGACCTGGTCGATGTCGGTGTCCTGAGGCCGGTCCTCCTTGCTGATCAGCCTGCTGACGTACCGGCGGTAGTCCGGTCCGCCCTCGCTGTTCCACCGTTCCAGGACGAACTCCCGCGGGGTGATCCGGGAGCCCTCCTGCCTGCGTGTCGCCCAGGCCTCCAGCTCGCGAGCCAGCAGCCGGGCCTCGAGGCCGCGCAGGGCCGTGTCGCCCCGCTCGGCCAGGAACAACTCGGCCCCGCGGCCGGAGTCGCTCCAGAGGATCGCTTCCATCAGGTCCGCCTCGACCTTGGGGCTGACCTGGTTGAAGTTCCTCACGCGCCGCCCGTGCCGCACCTTCGGCGCGGCGGTGTCGGCGATGTCCTCGTCCCCGGGCCCGTCGCCGGGCGCGTCGCCCTGCGCGGGACCCGCCTCGGCCGCGGCCGGCCGCGGCGCGTCGCGCCGGGGGGCGGGCTTGTCCATGCCCGCGAGCGTGGCCCGCAGCACCTCGGCGCCCAGGCCGAAGACCTCGGCCGTCTCCTGCAGCACGTACTCGCGCCGCAGGGGGTCGGTGATGCCGGCCACCGTGCCCAGGGCCTGCTTGACGGCCCGCTCGGCCAGCTCGCGGTCGCCGCCGCGCTCGTCGGCCAGGGCCTTGAGCAGCGGCACGTAGCCCACGCTCGACGCCAGCGCCGCCTGCATGGCCGCCTCGCCCTGGCCCACGGTCAGCGAGGCGGGATCCTCGCCCGCGGGCATGCGCACGATGCGCGGCTCGAGCCCGGCCTTCAGCGCGATGTCCGCCGAGCGCACCGCGGCCTTGAGGCCGGCCCGGTCGCCGTCGAACACCAGGAACACCTTGGGCGCGCCGCGGCGGATCAGGCGGGCCTGGTCCGGCGTGAAGGCCGTGCCGCAGGTGGCGACGACGTTGGTGATCCCGGCCTGCACCAGCGCCAGCAGATCAAGGTAACCCTCGACGAGGATGGCCGCCCGTTCGCGCGCGATCGCCATGCGCGACGCGTCGAAACCGTAGAGCAGCTTCCCCTTCGAAAAGTAGGGACTGTCGCTGGAATTCAGGTACTTGGGTTCGCCGTCGTCGATGACCCGGCCCCCGAAGCCGGCCACCTGACGGGAGATGCTCCTTACGGGAAACATAATGCGGTTGCGAAAATAGGCAAATGCGCCATGGTCGCCCACGCGCACCAGTCCGCTGGAGACCGCCAGGTCCCGGTCGACCCCGCCCTTCTTCAGGCGCGGCTCGAGCCAGTCCGAGGCGCCCGGGGCCCAGCCCACGGTGAAGTCGCGCAGCACCTTGTCGCCGAACCCCCGGCGGTGCAGGTAGTCCAGGGCCGCCTGGCCGGTGCGGCCGTCGAACAGGGCCTCGTGCCACAGGGTGGCCGCCGTCTCGTTGGCGCGGTGGTAGGCGCGGCGCTCGCCCTCGCCCTCCTCCTCGCGCAGCCAGGCCGACAGGTCGATGTCCAGCGGGCGGGCCAGGATCTCGACGGCCTCGGGGAAGGTGACGCCCTCGGTCTCCATGACGAACGAGATGACGTCGCCCCCGGCGCCGCAGCCGAAGCAGTGGTAGCGGCCGCGCGACGGGGTGACGATGAACGACGGGGTCTTCTCGCGGTGGAAGGGGCACAGGCCCTTGTAGACCGAGCCCGCGGCCTTCAGGTCGACCTCGCGCTTGACGACCTCGACGATGTCGGTCTCGTCCTTGACGCGCGCGATGATGTCCGGCGAGAAGGTGGGTGCCATGGGCGCGGGGCGGCCTTTCGCTGGGTTCGACGGGCCACGGTCGGAATCGCTCAAAATATCACCCGGTGAGGGTTTTCCGCAAGGGGCGGGCGCCCCCGGGGGACTAGGCCCCGCCCAGCACCACGATGGTCGCCCCGCCCCCGCCCTCGCCGGGCGAGGCCTCGCGGAACGAGCGGATGCGCGGGTCGCGCTTCATCATGGCGTACAGGTGGTCGCGCAGGCGCCCGGTGCCGAACCCGTGGATGACGCGCACCGACCCGAGCCCCGCCGGGATGGCGCGGTCGATGAGCCGGTCCAGGCGCTGCCAGCCCTCGTCGCCGGTCTCGCCGCGCAGGTCGATCTCGGGCGAGACCTCGGGCGCGTCGCCCTGCCAGGCCCAGCCGCCGGCCTCGACCTTCACCGTGGGTTCGTCCGGCTCGGGCACGGGCCGGCTCGCACCCGGCTTCGCGCCGCCGTCCTGCGGGCGCACCGCCTCGACCGCCAGGGTCAGCCGCAGGCCGTCGGCGTCGGCGGTGATCCTGCGGCCGCGCACCTCGAGCACGCGGCCAACGAGATTCAGGTGCGGGATGCGCACCTTCTCGCCGGGCTCGGGCAGCCAGTCGTCGGACTGCCGCCACTGCTCCTCTTCCTGCGCCTTCTCTTCGAGCGCGGCCAGGCGCTCGCGCGCAGTCACGACCGTCGGCTGCGCGGCACCCTGCGTGCGCACCTCGCGGATGGCGGCCTCCAGGGCCTTGCGTCCCTCACGGACCGCGCGCTCGGCGTCGCGCCGCACCTGCTCGAGCGTGGTCTTGCGCTCCTTGTCGATGCCCGACAGGCGGTCGGCCAGCTGGCGGTTCAACAGTTCGCTCTCGCTGGCCGCCGTGCGCACCCGCAGCTCGGCGTCCGCCAGCTCGCGGGCGCGGCGGTCCAGGTCGCTCAGCAGCTTCTCGACCTGCACGCGCTCCTCGCCGGCCATGGCGCGGGCGCGCGTCAGCAGTTCGGGCGGCAGGCCCATGCGCGCGGCGATGTCGAAGGCGTGGCTGGTGCCCGGGTCGCCGACGCGGAAGGTGAACAGCGGCCTGAGGTCGCGGTCGTCGTAGTCCATGGCGGCGTTGACCATCTGCGGATGGTCGTGCACCGCGGCCTTCAGCAGGCCGAAGTGGGTCGAGGCCAGCACCAGGGCGCCGCGCGCGGCCAGCTCCTCGAGCACGCCGAAGGCCAGCGCCGTCCCCTCGTGGGGATCGGTGCCGCTGCCGATCTCGTCGCACAGCACCAGCGTGCCCGGGCCAGCCTCGTCCAGGAACTGCGCCAGGTGGCGCAGGTGCGCCGAGAAGCTGGACAGCGACTCGGCAATGGACTGGTCGTCGCCCAGGTCGGCCAGCACGCGGCCCAACAGCGGCAGCCGCGTGTCCTCGCGCGCCGGCACGTCGAAGCCGCACTGGGCCAGCAGCGCCAGCACGCCGACGGTCTTGAGCGCCACCGACTTGCCGCCGGCGTTGGGGCCGCTGACCACCAGCACGCGCGCGCCCGCCGGCAGCTCCAGGTCCAGGGGCACCACCTTCGTGCGGCCCGCGGCCAGAATGCCCTCGCCCAGCACCTCGATCAGCAGGGGATGCCGCCCGCCGCACACGCGCAGCGCCGCGCCCGGCGCGACGGTGATGCGCTGCCCGCCCACGTCCTTGCTCCACAGCAGGTGCGCCCGGGCGGCGTCGACCTCGAGCATGAGCGCGGCGGCCTCGCGCAGGGCGCCCTGCGCCTGCTCGACGGCGCGGTTGAGCTCGAAGAGGATGCGCTGCTCCTCGGCGGCCACCTCCAGCCGCACCTCCACCAGCTCGTTGGTCAGCGAGACCACCGCCGCCGGCTCGACGTACAGCGTGGCGCCGGTCTGCGACCGGTCGTGCACGATGCCGCCGATCTTGCGGCTGTCGCCCGAGCGCAGCGGCAGGCAGTAGCGGTCGCCGCGCATGGTGACCTCGGCCGCGGTGGTCCAGCCCTGGCGCTTGGCGTCGGTCATGGCGCCGGTCACGGCGTCGCGCACGGCGCGCTCCTGCCCCGCGGCCGTGCGGCGCAGGCGGGCCAGGAGCGGGCTGGCGCCGTCGACGATGTGCCCGTCGGGATCGAGGCAGCGGCGGATGGCGCCGCTCAGGCCGCTGAAGGTGGGCGCCTGCGCGGCGGCCTCGCCCCAGCGCGGGCAGCGTTCGCGCAACTCCTGCAGGTCATGGCGCAGCAGGTCCAGGTCCTCGGCGGCCGCGGCCACGGCCACCAGGTCGGCGCCCTCCAGGCGCAGCGGCGAGGTGCGCTCCAGCAGGTCCAGCAGCGCGCCCACGTCCGCCACCGGCGGCCACTGCCCCACGTCGCCCAGGGGGCGCAGTTCGTCGGCGAGCTCGCGGTGCAGCTGGATCGCGGCAGGATCGGCGAAGGGACGGCGGCGGCGCAGCGCCGCGGCGGCCCGGCCGTTGTGGCAGCGGCGGGCCACCTGGTCGACCACGCGCTCCCACTCCAGCAGGCGCGCCGCACGGGCGCCGAGCACGCGGTCGCCCGCGGCGAAGGTCAGGCGCAGGCGGTCCAGCAGGTCGATCATCGGGTTCCTTCGCGCCGGGCGCGCCGCCGCAGGGTCTTCACTACTTGACGGCGTCGCGGGCCTTCTGCCCGACCTCGTCCTTGGCCTCGTCGAGCGTGCGCTTGGCCTGGTCGGCCGCGGCGTCGGCCTTGGCGTCGGCCTCGCGCGTCACCTGGTCCCAGAGCGCGGCGAACCGGTCGCCGGCCACCAGCTTGGCCTGCCGCGCCACGTTGGGCGCGCTGTCGATGATGACCGCCCCGACGGCGTCCTTGCGGTACGCCGCCTGCAGCTCGGGCCCGCCCGGCAGCACGCCCAGCGCCAGCAGCAGGATGCTGGCCACCAGCATGCCCAGGGCCGCGCCGCACACCGCGCCGCCCAGGCGGTCGACCCAGCCCAGCACCGTCAGGCGCACGGCCTTGCTGATCAGCCTGGCCAGCAGCCGGCTGAGCACCAGGCCCACGAAGATCATCAGCACCCAGGCCACCAGCAGCGAGACGCTCTCGCTCCAGCCGGTGGCGCCGGCCACGCGCGGCGTGACCGCGGCGGCGAAGCGCGCGGTGAGCATGAGCGTCAGCAGGGCGCCGACGATCTCGACGACGCGCTTGACCACGCCGTCCTTGAAACCCCAGATGGCGAAGCCGGCGATGAGCGCCAGGGCGATCCAGACCGCAGGTTCCATGTCAGTTGCCCAGCAGCTTCTTGACCATGCCGCTGACGCGCCCGCCGTCGGCGCGGCCGGCGGTCTTCGGCATGACGGCCTTCATGACCTTGCCCATGTCCTTGGCGCTGGTGGCGCCCGACTCGGCGATGGCCTCGCGCACCGCGGCCTCCAGGGCGGCGTCGTCCATCTCGGCGGGCAGGAACTCCTGCACCACCGCCAGCTCGGCCTGGGCGTCGGCCACCAGCTCGGCGCGGCCGCTGCTCTCGGCGCCGGCCAGCTGGTCCTTCACCTTGCGCTGGTACGAGGTCAGGATCTTCAGCACGTCCGCGTCGGCCAGCTCGCGGCGCTCGTCGACCTCGACCTGCTTGATGGCTGCCTGCAGCATGCGCAGCACGTTCAGGCGATCCTTCTGCTTGGCCTTCATGGCCGCGATGACCTCGGCCTTGATGCGGCCGGCCAGTGCGCTGTCCGCCATGGTCGTCACCTTTCGGGATCGGGGGTCCGGGCGCCCGTCGCGGGTCGCCGTGCGTGTCGTTCGGCAGGATCAAATACCCGCGGGCCCGCCGCTGTCAAGGAGCGCCCGCCGCCGGAGCCCCTGCAGCACCACCAGCGAGGCCGCCGCCGCCGTCTCGGTGCGCAGCACGTGCGGCCCGAGATCCAGCACCTCGGCCCCCGACCCCAGCAGCGCCGCCCGCTCGGCGGACGACCAGCCGCCCTCCGGGCCCACCGCCGCGGTCAGCCAGGCGGCCGCCGCCGGCGCGGCGGGCTCGGCCGGCTCGGCCAGGCGCTCGTCGGGCACCGCGCCGAACCAGAGCGGCCCCGCGGGACGCTCCTTCAGGAACGCGGCCAGGGTCGCCGGCTCGTCCAGCTCGGGCAGCCAGGCGCGGTGCGACTGCTTCAGGGCCGCCCGCATGACCGCCAGCCAGCGCTCGCGCCGCCCCTCGCGGGGCTCGACCACGCCGTGCTCGGTGAGCAGCGGCACCAGGCGGTGCACGCCCAGTTCGACCGACTTCTCCAGCACCCACTCCCAGTGGCGGCCCTTGACCACGCCGCAGGCCAGGCACAGGCGCGGCGCCGCCACCTCGCGGTCGTCGTGGTCGGCGGTCAGGATCTCCAGCACCGCCAGCTTGCCGTCGCGGTCGGCCAGGCGCGCGGTGAAACGGCCGCCCTCGCCGTCGACCAGGGCGACCGGATCGCGCTCGGCGCGGCGCAGCACCGTCAGGGCGTGGTGGCTCTCCTCGCGGTCCAGGACCACGCGGGCGCCCGGACGCGGCGGCCCGGCCTGGTCGGGAGCGAGGAAGAACACGCGCACGGGCGGGCCTCCGGCCGGTGTCGGGACAGGTGCGGCTACGGTTCGAGGTGGCGGCCCGGCGGCGGCACCTTGCCGGCCAGCTCGTCGCGCACCGCCTCGAGCTTCTTCTTCAGGTTGCCGTCGATGCGCTCGGGCGTCCAGGCCAGCACGCGCACCAGCTGGTCGCCGGTGCCCGGCCGGTTCACGTGGGGCACGCCCTTGCCGCGCATGCGGAAGATCTTGTGGCTCTGCGTGCCCGCAGGGATCTTCAGCGCCACCTTGCCGTCGAGGGTGGGCACCTCGACCTTCGTGCCGAGCATCAGGTCGATGGGCGACAGCGGCAGGTCGATCAGCAGGTCGTCGCCGTGGCGCTCGAACTGCTCGTGCTCCTCGACCTCGAACATCACGCGCAGGTTGCCCGCCGGCGCGCCGTGGGCCCCGGCGTCGCCCTTGCCCTCGAGCTCCATGTAGTTGCCCGAGCTGACGCCCGCCGGCACCTTGATCTCGAGCTTCTCCTCGCCGCGCACCGTGCCGGTGCCGCGGCACGAGCCGCAGGGATCCTCGACGATGGTGCCCTGGCCGCCGCAGCGCGGGCACGCGCCCTCGGTGACCATCTGGCCCAGCAGCGACTGGCGCACCTGGCGCACGCGCCCGGTGCCGCGGCACTGGCCGCAGGTGGTGGGGCGGCTGCCGGCCTTCGCGCCGGTGCCGTGGCACTCGCCGCAGGCCACCTGCTTGTTCACCTTCACGGTGCGGGTGCCGCCCTTGGCGGCCTCCTCGAGGGTGACCTCCAGGCGCAGCTGCAGGCTGCGGCCGCGCTGGCGTCCGCCCCCCCCGCCACCACCGCCGCCGAACATGTCGCCGAAGCCGCCCATGCCGAAGTTGCGCAGGAACGACTCGAGCGCGTCGTTGAGGTCGACGTTGAAGCCGCCCCCGCCGAAGCCCCCGCCGCCGAACGCCGACTCGGGGCCGGCGTGGCCGAAGCGGTCGTACTGGGCGCGCTTCTGCGCATCCTTGAGCACCTCGTAGGCCTCGGTGGCCTCGCGGAACTTCTCGGCGGCCGACGGGTCGTCGGGGTTCTTGTCGGGATGGTACTGGATGGCGAGCTTGCGGTAGGCCCGCTTGATCTCGCCGTCGTCGGCACCCTTGGCGATGCCCAGCACCTCGTAGTAGTCCCTCTTGGCGGCCATGCGCTCTCCCTAGCTGGCGATGACGACGCGCGCGGGGCGCAGCACCAGGTCCCCGAGGCGATAGCCCTGCTGGACGACGTCGATGACGGTGCCGGTCCCGTGGTCGGGGCTGGGCACCTGCGCGACGGCCTCGTGCAGGGCGGGATCGAAGTCCTGGCCGGCCGCCTCGATGACGGCCACGCCCCGGTCCTTCAGCGCGGTGCGGAAGCTCTGGTGGATCAGCTCGACGCCCTGCCGCACGGTCGCGGCGGTGGCCTCCTCCGAGCCGTCCATGGCCTGCAGCGCGCGCTCGAAGTTGTCGGCGACCTCCAGCAGCGGGCGCAGCACGTCGGCCTGGGCGAAGCGCCGGGCGTCCTCCACCTCGCGGCGGCCGCGCTTGCGCAGGTTGTCCAGCTCGGCCAGGGCGCGCATCCACTTGTCGCGGAAGTCGTCGCGCTCGGCGGCCAGCAGTTCGAG
>DAOPJF010000054.1:9192-10537 GCA_035399525.1 Candidatus Krumholzibacteriia bacterium
TCGACGGCCGCAGGCTCGGCGGCAGCGCCGGGCGCGTCCTTGGGCGCGGCGTCGTCGTGTTGCTTGCGCGGTTTGCTCATCGTCGGCTTCATCCTTTGCGTTTCGCGAGGCGATGGGTTGGCGAACGGGCGCGCGGCTACGAGGCCACGCGGCCCGGGTCGGCGTCGATGGCGGCCCCCAGCAGGTCCATCCCGTGGAAGGCCCGCTGGTAGCCCATGCGGCGCGGGCCGAGCACGGCCAGCACGCCGCGGCGGCCGTCGACGGCGAAGCGCCGGGTCAGCACCGAGAAGCTGCGCAGGCCGCCGACGGGGTTCTCGTCGCCGATCCACACGCCGAAGCCGTCGCCGGCCTGGCGGTCCAGGCGGTCGAGCGCCTGGCGGATCGAACGCGGCGACTCGATGAACCGCAGCAGCGCCTGCAGCGGCCCCGGCTCCTGGAATTCCGGCTCCTCGAGCACGTTGGCCACGCCCTCGAGCTCGACCTCGCCCTCGGCCAGGTCGACCAGCAGCCGCCTGGTCTCGGTGGCCAGGTCCACCGCGCAGCGCGACGCGGGCGAGCCCAGCAGGTCCGGCGGCTCGAGCGCGCCCGAGCGCACCTCGGCCACGCTGCGCCCGGCGGCGCGCCGGTTCAGCAGGGCCGTCGCGTCGCCCAGCACCGCGACCGTGCGGTCCTGGCCGAAGGTCACCTGCCCGGTGCGCACCTGGGCATTGTCCAGCACCACCACCAGCAGCGCGCGGCGCGGGGTGCGGGGGTAGATCTCCACCCGCACGATGCGCACCGTCTCCCAGGTGGGTCCGACGATGATGCCCAGGGCGTCGGTCAGCCGGCTGAGCAGGCCCGCCAGGTCCTTGATGCCCGCAGCCGCGCCGCCGCCCAGGCCCCGCTCGACCAGGGCGGTCATGGCCCGCGGCGCCTCGAGGCGGCGCAGGCCCCAGCCCGCGGTCAGCCCGTCCACGTACAGGCGGTAGCCCCGGTCGGTGGGCACGCGGCCGAGCGGCGTGAGGAAGTCCTTGCCGGTGGCGACGACGCCGCGGCCGAGGCCGGCGTGGTTGGTGCCGAGGATGACGTAGCGCTCGGCGGGCGGGGCCTCGTCGAGGATGGCGTAGGCGTCGGCATAGCAGGGCGCGCCGCGGGCGTAGTCGAGGTGCGGGGCGATGACGCCGGCGACGTCGCCGTCGGGCGCGGCCGCGCCGTCGGCGAGCATGGCGGTGATCTCGGCGCGGAGCGCGTCGCCGTCCGGCCAGCGCTGGCGATTGTCGCGAGCGGGGGCGGCGCGGTAGGCGGCGACGTGCGCGGCGTGGGCAGCGCGGAAGCGGTCGTTGTCGAGGAGGAGCGCCTTGTCGAG
>DAOPJF010000055.1:0-10501 GCA_035399525.1 Candidatus Krumholzibacteriia bacterium
GCCCACGATGGTGGTGGTGCGGCCGTGGAAGTTGTCGGCGCAGACGATGATCTCGCCCTTGTCCTTCGGGATGCCCTTGACCTTCTCGCCCCACTTGCGCGCGGCCTTCAGCGCCGTCTCGACGGCCTCGGCGCCCGAGTTCATGGGCAGCACCTTCGGGTAGCCGGTCAGCTCGCACAGCTCCTTGCAGAACAGCGGCAGCTGGTCGTTGCGGAAGGCGCGGCTGGTCAGGGTCACGCGCGCGGCCTGCTTCTTCAGGGCCTTGAGGATGCGCGGGTGGCAGTGGCCCTGGTTGACCGCGCTGTAGGCGGCCAGGAAGTCCATGTAGCGGTTCCCCTCGACGTCCTCGACCCACACGCCCTCGGCCTTGGCGATGACGATGTCCAGGGGATGGTAGTTGTGCGCGCCGAACTGGTCCTCGATGGCGATGAGCTTCTGGGTCTTCACGGCAATCTCCTTCTTCGGTCCGGAAGCCGGGGCGAGGGCACGGGGCCGCCCGGGCAGGGTGCTGAGGGAGAAACCGCGGCCCGGCGGGCAGCCGGCAACGGCGCGGGTTCGCCGCCAAAGATAGCCCGGGCAAGGCCCAAGTCCAGCACGGCGGCGCCGGGAACACCCGTGAAAAATCGTCGAAAAAAATGCTTGAAAAACAGAAGTACTTTGTATTATAAAGTATCACGTCGGCGGTCGTCAGGCCCCGGTTCCGGTCAAGGATGACCGGACGGGGGGATCGCCACGGGCTGGGCCCGGAGCCGGACGCGTCCGAACCGGGCCAGGTCTGTCGGGATGGATGAGCCGGGTCCCGAGGGAGCGACGGACCCACCGCAAGGGGCTGGAGACGGATCTCCGGTCGGCCGCGGGGACGGACACACTGGTCCTGGGTGCCAGCCGTCCCCAACCATCCACCCCGGTCCGCACGGAAGCGGACCGGCAGGCCCCGCGCCGGTGGGCGCCGGGTCGGGCAGACGTCATCGGGGGGCGGCACGGCGGCCGCCCCCCGATACGCTCCTCAGCCTGCTCTGGACAGCCGGGCGCGCCAGGCCCGGCGCCGGCCACGCGCGGCAGGGAGGCCGATGGGCGCGGCGAGGACCAAGCCGGCGGGAGCCGGCCCGGGCGACCGCGATCCGCTGTCGCCCCTGATCCACGGCCGGGTGAGGCTGCTCATCCTGTCCCAGCTGGCGCGCGCCGAACGGCCGCTGGCGTTCACGGGCCTGAAGAATGCGCTGGGCCTGACCGACGGCACGCTGTCGGTGAACCTCTCCAAGCTGGAGGAGGGGGGCCTGGTGACCATCACCAAGGGCTTCGAGGGCAAGCGGCCCCGCACCCTGGTGAAGCTGACGCCGGCCGGCAGCGCGCAGTTCGGCCAGTACGTCGAGGAGCTCAAGAGCATCGTCCCGGGCCTCCGCTCTCCCTGAAGATCCCGGACGTGCGAAGGGGCCGGACACCAGGTGTCCGGCCCCTTGTTCCTTCTGTTCCTTCCCCGCGTGGTGCCTGCGGCTAGGACTTCGTCCGCCCGCCCGTCGCCGGCGCGTGGTCGTCGCAGGGCTTGCGGTCCGGGTCGTCCCACCACGAGATCAGCCCCGTCTCGAACCGGCCGAGGGGGAAGCCGTCCTTGCGCGGCACCGCCCGCACGGTGTAGCCGCGCCGTCCCGCGCGCGTGCAGGGGATCGCCCCGGTGAACACCGTGCCGTCGGCGCGCTTCTCGCCCGGCTGCATGGTGGTCGTGTCGCCGTCGCCGATCTCGCCCTGGGCGTCCAGGGGGCCGTGGAAGACCTCCACCAGCACCTCGTCCGCCGACAGGCCGCCCAGGTCCACCAGCGCGCGGATGCCCAGGCTCGAGCCCATGGGCTGGGCCGCCTGCGGGGCCTCCTCGACGCACAGCACCTTCAGGCCGCCCCACGAGCTGCGCACGCGACGGCGCCAATCGGCGAGTTCGCGCGCCTTCGCGTAGGCCTCGGCGCCCAGGCGCCGCGCGTTCTCCAGGCACGGCACGTAGAAGCGGCCCGAGTACTCCTCGAGCATGCGGTTGGTGTTGAACTCGGCGTTCACCGTGCGCATCGAGTTCTTCATCACGCGCGTCCACTCGCGCGGCACGTCGTCGCTGCTGCGCTCGTAGAACTTGGGGATGATCTCGTTCTCCAGCAGCTCGAACAGGGCGCGGCTCTCCACCTCGTCCTGGTACTCCTGGTCGTCGTAGTCCTCGCCGGCGCCGATGGCCCAGCCGTTGTCCTGGTGGTAACCCTCGCACCACCAGCCGTCGAGCACCGACAGGTTGATGCCGCCGTTGGGCGGGCACTTCATGCCGCTGGTGCCCGAGGCCTCCAGCGGGCGCCGCGGCGTGTTCAGCCACACGTCCACGCCCTGCACCATGTAGCGGGCCACCTCGATGTTGTAGTCCTCGACGAACACGATGCGCTTGCGGAACTCCTCCTGCGAGGCCAGGTGGATGAGCTGGCGGATGAGCTCCTTGCCGGGGTTGTCCGCCGGGTGCGCCTTGCCGGCGAACACCAGCTGCACCGGCCGCTGCGGGTTGTTCAGGATGCGGCTGAGCCGGGCCGGGTCGCGCAGGATCAGCGAGGCCCGCTTGTAGGTGGCGAACCGCCGGGCGAAGCCGATGGTCAGGGCCTCGGGGTCGAGCACCTCGCTGGCCTGGCGGATCCACGCGCGGTTGGCGCCCCGGTCCTGCAGCTGCTTGCGCAGGCGGCGGCGCACGAAGCTGACCAGGCGCTCGCGCATGCGCTCGTGGCTGCGCCACAGCTCGGCGTCGGGGATCTGGTCCACGCGGTCCCAGATGGTGCGGCTGGTGGGCTCCTCGTACCAGCGGGGGCCGAGGTAGCGCTCGTACAGGCGCGCGATCTCCGAGCAGAGCCAGCTGCGGGTGTGGATGCCGTTGGTCACGTGGGAGATGGGGATCTCCTCGGCGGGCACGCCCGGCCACACCTTCTGCCACATGTTGCGCGACACGTGGCTGTGCAGCTCGCTCACGCCGTTGGCGAAGCGCGACAGGCGCAGGGCCAGCACCGTCATGCAGAAGGTCTCATGGGTGTCGGCGGGGTTCTGGCGGCCCAGGGCCATGACGCCCTCGATGCCGATGCCCAGCTCGTCGGCCTTGCTCTTGAGGTACTTCTCCACCAGCTCGCGCGGGAAGTGGTCGTTGCCCGCGGGCACGGGCGTGTGCGTGGTGAACACGTTGCTCGCGCGCACCAGCTCGAAGGCCGTGGCGTAGTCCAGGCCCTTGTTCTTCATCAGCAGGTTGATGCGCTCCAGGCCCAGGAACGCCGAGTGCCCCTCGTTCAGGTGGCACACGTCCGGCTCCAGGCCCAGGGTCATCAGGGCGCGCAGGCCGCCGATGCCCAGCATGATCTCCTGCCGGATGCGCAGGTCGTTGTCGCCGCCGTACAGCCGGCTGGTGATCTCGCGGTCCTCGGGCAGGTTCTCCGGCAGGTTGGTGTCCAGCAGCAGCAGCGGGTTGCGGCCCACCAGCACGCGCCAGATGCGCGCGGTCACGGTGCGGCCGGGGTAGTGCACCTCGATCGTGCGCGGCTTGTTGTCGGCGTCGCGCTCGAGCTGCATCGACATGTTGTAGAAGTCGTTGACCGGGTACTTCTCCATCTGCCAGCCGTCGTGGTTCAGGTACTGGCGGAAGTAGCCGTACTGGTAGGCCAGGCCCACGCCCACCAGGGGCAGGCCCAGGTCCGACGCCGACTTCAGGTGGTCGCCGGCCAGGATGCCCAGGCCGCCCGAGTACAGGGGCAGCGACTCGTGCAGGCCGAACTCCAGCGAGAAGTAGGCGATGCGCACATGGCCGATGTTCTCGTTCTCGCCCTCGAACCAGGAGGGCATGGTCAGGTAGCGCTCGAGGTCGCCGCGCACCCGTTCGAGGTGGGCCAGGAAGGCCTTGTCGCGCTCGAGCTCGCGCACGCGGTCGGCGCCCAGGGCGCCCAGCACGGCCACGGGGTTGCCGTCGTGCCTGTCCCACGCGTCGGGGTCGACGCGGCGCAGCAGGTTGATCGCCTCGACGTTCCACGACCACCACATGTTGCGGGCGATGTCGAGCAGGGGGCGCAGCGGGGCGGGCAGATCAGGCGTCACCACGAATTTGCGGATCGCGGGCATGATGTCTCCAGGCTAGGGGTGGAAAGCGGACAGCGGATTCGGACCGGCGCATTGACTTCGGCCGCCAGCCGGGATAATAAAGCCCGAACGAGCCCGTCCAATGTAGACCCGCCGGCGGGCCGCCTGCAACCATTCCCGGGGACCGTGTTCATGACTCGACCGGAGGAAATCACCCCGGATGTCCTGGAAGCGCTGGCCGGCTGGCGCGCCGGGCGGATCCTGGATGTGCGCCCGGCCGCCGCGTTCGCCCGACAGCACCTCAGGGGCGCCGTATCGCTGCCGCTGGAGCCCTGCGGCGCCGATCCCGGTCACTTCGCGGCCGCCATCCCGTCGATCTTCCTGCCGCCCCGCCACGAGCCCCTGCTGGTGGTGGCGTCGGTTCGCGACGTCGCCGACGGGCTGGCGGCGCACCTGCGCGCGCGCGGCCGGACCGGCGTCGACGCCCTGGTCCAGCCCGGGCCGGACATTCCCCTGCCGGCGGCGCTGACCGCCTCGGGGCCGTCGCGGGACCGCCTGTGGTCGCCGCCGGAATGGCTGTCCCGCCATGCCGACCTGCTGCCGCCCCCGGCCCTGGGCCCGGCGCTGGACCTGGCCTGCGGCAGCGGGCGGGCGGCGGTGTGGCTGGCTGCAGCGGGCTGGCGGGTGACGGCCCTGGACCATCAGGTCGAGGCCCTGGACCTGGGGCGGCGCCTGGCGGCCTCGGCCTCGGTCGCGGTGGACTTCGCGGCGGCCGACCTGCGGCGCCCGCAGGACGTGCCGCCCGGCCCCTGGGCGCTGGTGGTCAGCATCCGGTTCCTCGAGCGCCCCCTGCTGGCCCGCCTGGGCGGCCTGCTGATGCCCGGCGGCGTGGCGTGCCTGCGCACCTTCCGCGATCCGCCGGGCTACCGGGGGCATCCGCAGCCGCGGCATCGCCTGGACCGCGGCGAACTGATGGCGGCCTTCGCCGGCGCCGACTTCGAGGTGCTGGCCCACGACGAGGGCTTCGACGCCGACGGCTTGCCCGCGGCGGGCATCGTCGCGCGGCGCAGGGGGCCGGCGGGTCGGCCGGGCCGGACTACTTGAGCAGGGTGATCTTCAGCGCGTAGCGCGCCGTGACGCCGACGACCCGCACCACGTAGGTGCCCGACGACAGGCCGCGGCCGGCCTCGTCGCGCCCGTCCCACACGAGCTCGGATTCGCCGGTGTCGAACACGCGGTCGGCCAGGCGGCGCACCAGGCGCCCGTCCAGGCCGTACACGGACACGGCCATGCGCTCGCGGCGGGCGATGTTCAGGCCGATGGTGGTCTGCGGGTTGAACGGATTGGGCCAGTTGCGCAGGCCCAGGGGCAGGGCGGCGGGCGGCACGCCCTCGCCGGGGCCGTCGTCGTTGCCGGTCGAGTAGCCGCTGTCTTCCAGCAGCAGCCATGACCCGCCGCGCAGCCGGCCATACAGCAGGAACTTCACCGAGGCGTCGCTGACGCGCGGCTCGTTCGTCGTCGCGGCGAAGGCGTTGAGCGCCGTCTGGCGGAAGACGATCTCGCGCTCCGGCTCGCCGGGGCGCGTCCAGGCCAGGCGGTACTCGGCCGCGGCGTGGTCGCCCGTGGTGAACCACTGCAGCATGGACGTTCCGCCCGCCGCGTCGGCGAGGAACGTCGCGACCTGGGGCATCGCCAGGCTGCACGCGGCCGGGAAGGCGCCCATGGGACCGCAGGCGCTCTCGGCGCTGGGCGAGGCCGGGTCGATGGTCAGCACGCCGTTCGCGGGGTCGCCGCCGCAGAAGCCCGGATCGGCGCTGATCACCGGGCCGACACCCGGCACGCTGGTCACGGGCCCGGACACGTTCGCCCCGGTGTTGCCGTAGATGTTCGAGCAGCCCAGCTCGGGCAGGGCCAGCCCCACGCTCTGCACGCCCGTGCCGTTCTGGTAGGCCACGATCGACGCGGTGACCTGCGGCGAGCCGTCGATGCAGTAGATGCCCGCGCCGGCGCCCGAGGCCGAGTTGCCGGTCATGGTGCAGCGGGCGACGATCATCCGCGAACCCTGGAAGCAGCCCAGCGCGCCGCCGTAGGCGGCCCGGTTGCGGTTGAGCGAGCAGAACTCGAGGTTCGGCGAGGAGTCGATGTCCGAGAAGATGCCGCCGCCGTAGCCGAACAGGTCGCTGGCGACGTTGTCCAGGAACACCGACCGCGAGATGGCCGGCGACGAATCGCCGCGGCACGACAGCGCGCCGCCCCAGCCGCCGGTGTTGGTGCTGAACGTGCAGCGCTCGAGGTCCGGCGACGACCCGTAGCTGCAGTCGACCGCGCCCCCGCCGAGCACGGCCTCGTTGCCCCGGAAGGTGCACTGGACCAGCCGGCCCGAGGAAGCCATGAAGCGCACGGCGCCGCCGTGCGTGGCGGCGCTGTTGCCCTCGAAGATGCAGTTCTGCGCGATGACGGTGCTGCGGGCCGCGTAGACCGCGCCGCCGCTGCTCATCCTGGTCGAGGCTCCCGTCGCCGCCCCGCCGCGCAGGGTCAGGTTCAGCAGGGTGATCGTGCCCGGCACGTCCTCGCAGGTCAGCAGGCGCCCGTGGCCGGCGCCGTCGATCACGACGTCGCCCGCCTGGTCACCCAGTCCGCGGATCGTGACGGCGGCCTCGACCTGCAGCCCGTACTCGGCGTAGGTGCCCGGCGCCAGCTCGATGACGTCGCCGGCCCGGGCCGACGCCAGGGCGCTGGCCAGGTCGGGCCAGCTGCCGGGGACGGCCAGCACCGCCGCCTGGACCGCACCGGCGGCCAGGAGAACGACGAGGGTGGTGAAGGGGACGATGCGCCTGTCGGGGGACATCCGGTCCGGTTCCTTCCAATCTTTGCCGGGACCTGGTCGGCTCCTTGCCTGGGGTCCCTGCGTTTCGGTGGGGTCCGCAACGCCCATGCAATATGTGGTCCAACCGACCCCCTAGGCAACACCAAAGCGCCATATATCGGCGGCAAATAGCCGAATACCCCCAGATGTTGGGTTTCAGGTTCATTTTGCGCCCAGCCCTGGAAAGCGGTATAATTTTGTCGGGCAGGCTGTTGCCGCCCGGGCTTCAACCAACGACGGAAGGCCGGCTCATGCGGGTGAACAACGCGGGAATTCTCAGCCTCGCCGTGGCCGGAACCCTGTCGGCGGTGATCGGCGTCGTGGCGGTCGGGGGCAAGGTGGCCCTCGGGCAGGTACCATCGACGCAGTACGAGGGCTTCTGGACCTACGAGTGGACGGCGCCGACGACCGGGGCCCCCGTGGCCTATTACGAGGCCATGGTGATCACCAACGGCACCGACACCACGTACGTGCCGCGCATCGGCGAGCAGCGGGTCCAGATCAGGGTGCACGTGGGGAACGACTACACGGTCCTGGTGCGGGCGTACGATGCGGCGGACCGTCCCGGTCCCTGGTCGGATCCCTCGTCGCCGGTGCAGGACCTGTGCGAGTTCATCAGTCCCAACAACGAGTCCGACCAGTAGCCTGCCCATCCACGCCATGACCACGACCAGGAACCAGCAGGGTTCGCCGCGCCGCGACGCGCCCGGGAGGACGCCGTGCAGATCGGCCTGATCGGTGTGAAGTACACCGGCAAGACCACGCTCTTCAACAGCATCACCGGAGCCGGACTGCCCACGGGCCAGGGCGGCGTCGATCCGCACCGCGCCGTGGGCCGGGTGCCCGACCCGCGCCTGGACCGCCTGACGGCGATGTTCCATCCCAAGCGCACCGTGCACGCGCAGGTCGAGTGGGTGGATGTCCCCGGCTTCGAGGGCGGCGCCGGCGCCGACGGCGCGCGCGAGTCGACGCGCTTCCTCGAGCACGCCCGGCGCGTCGATGCGCTGGCCGTGGTCGTGCGCTGCTTTTCCAGCGCGTTCGGTGCGCCCGAGCCCGCCGACGAACTGCAGACCCTGCTGCTCGAGCTGATCCTCGCCGACCTGCAGATCGTCGAGAACCGCCTCGACAAGATGACCAAGGACAAGCAGCGCCTGGGCAAGGTGGCCAATCCCCTCGAGCCGCCGATGATGGAGCGCTTCAAGGAGCAGCTCGAGTCCGAGCGCCCGCTGCGCGACCTCGAGCTGAATCCCGACGAGAAGAAGATCGCCGCCGGCTACGCGTTCCTGACGCAGAAGCCGCTGATCGTCGTGCTGAACCACGGCGAGGGCGACGAGGCCCCTGCCGACGCCGTCGCGGCGGCCACGGCCGCTGGCGCCGAGGTGGTGGCGCTGTGCGCGAGCATCGAGGCCGAACTGGCCGAGCTCGCGCCCGACGAGGCGGCCGAGTTCCTGGCCGACCTGGGCATCGCCGAGCCCGCGGTCAACCGCATGATCCGCGCGGCCTACCACGCGCTGAACTACCACAGCTTCTTCACGGTGGGCCCGGACGAGTGCCGCGCCTGGGCCGTGCGCCGCGGTGCCACGGCGCCCGAGGCGGCGGGGGTCATCCACTCGGACCTGCAGCGCGGCTTCATCCGTGCCGAGACCACGGCCTACGACGACCTGATCGCCGCCGGCACCCTGGCCGCGGCCAAGGCCGCCAACAAGGTGCGGCTCGAGGGCAAGGCCTACGTGGTGCAGGACGGCGACATCCTCGAGATCCGGTTCAGCGTGTGAGCGCGCTGCGGCCGGCAGGATCCCGCAGCACCCGGCTCGTGCCGGTGGTGGCGGGCCTGGCGGCCCTGGCCCTGTGGGCGGTGCTGCTGACCCAGGCCGAGCGCTCGCCGTTCGCCCGCGTGCCGGTGCTGGACGAGGTGTGGTACCTCGACCGCGCCGCGTCGCTCGACGGGCTTTCTGCTCCCGCGGACGAACCGCACTTCATGTCCCCGCTCTACCCGATCCTGATCAAGGTGTCCGGGTCGGCTCACGCCGTCCCGGCCGACCGCGTGGTGCCGGCGGCGGACCTGCGCGGCCTGCGCCTGCTGCAGGTCGCCTGCTGGCTGGGCACGGCCCTGCTGCTGCGCCTGCTGGCCGCGCGCCTGCTGCCGCCCGACGCGCCGCACCGCGCGTGGCTGGCCTGGCTGCCGCCCGTGCTGTTCGCGCTCTACCGGCCGGCGGCCGTCTATGCGATGGCCGTGCTGCTCGAGTTGCCGCTGGTGTTCCTGCTCACGCTGGCGCTGTGGTGCGCGGTCGCCGGCGAAGGCGCGCGGCGGCCGTGGGCCTGGGCGCTGGTCGTGGGTGCGGCGCTGGGCCTGGCCGGCCTGCTGCGCGGCACGGCGCTGGTGCTGGCGCCGGCGGCGGCCTGGTGGTTACTGCGGCGCGGGGGATGGCGGCCGGCGGCGTTGCTGCTCGCCGCCGCGGCGCTGGTGCTGCTGCCCGCGTCGGTGCACAACAGCCGCGCGCTGGGTCGCCCGGCCGGCCCGGTCCTCAACGGCGGCGTGAACCTGGTGATCGGCAACGGCCCGGCGGCGAACGGCTTCTACGTGGCGGTGATCGACGGCGACTGGCGAGCCGACCCGGCGGGCACGGCGCAGCTGGCGGACGAGCTCGGCGGTCCCCGGCCCGACCTGGGCGAGGCCGACCGCTTGTGGCGCGGCCGCGCACTGGACACCATGCGCCGTCAGCCCGGCCGCACCCTGCAGCTCTGGGTGAAGAAGGTCTGGCTGCAGCTGCAGGGCTGGGAGATCGATCAGCTCACGCCGCTGGCCGGGTGGACCGGGACGGTGCCGCTGCTGCGCGCGCTGGTCGTGCCCTGGGGACTGGTGGCGGTGCTGGCCTGCGTGGGTGTCGTCGACCTGGTGTCGCGGCGCCGGGTCGGGGCATGGTCGGCTCCCCTGGCCGTGTTCGCGCTGCTGCTGGCGGCCCAGGCCGTGTTCTTCGTGGTCTCGCGGTACCGCCTGGCCCTGCTGCCGGCCGCGGCGCTGCTGGCGGCCGCCGGCTTCGCGGCCCTCCTGGCCCGGCGGCGCCCGGCGCTGATCGCCCTGGTGCCGGCGCTGCTGATGGTTGTGCCCTGGGGGCTGGGCGGCGTGCGGGCCCAGTGGCGGGCCATGGGCCTGGCCAACGAGGCGCTGCGCTACGCCGACCTCGCGGCCGCCACCGATGACGCGACGGCGCGCACGCGGGCCGAGGAACTCTACCGCGCGGCCCTGGCCGGGGGCGCGCCGGGCGAAGCACCCTGGCTGGGCCTTGCCGCCGTGCTCGAGGCCAGGGGCGCCGACGCCGAGGCCGGGCGCGTGATCGCGGAGGGTGCGTCCGCGGTGCCGCGGTCTCCCGACCTGCATCGGCAAGCCGCCCTGCGCGCCCTGGCCGCGGGGGACGCGGCGGCCGCCGATCCCCACCTGCAGGCCCTACTGAAGTTGCAGCCTGGTGACGCCGAGGCCCTGCACAACCTCGCCGTGCTGCGCGGCCGCGCCGGCGACCTCGCCGAGGCCGAGGCCCTGGCGCGCCGGATGGTCGCCGGCCACCC
>DAOPJF010000056.1:0-1781 GCA_035399525.1 Candidatus Krumholzibacteriia bacterium
GGATGCCGCGGCCGAAGAAGCGGGGGGGCGTGCGCCGGAACCGTGGTCGGTTCAAGGGGGCGATCATGTTCCATACGGAAGGGCTGGGCCCTATCCGACGGGGCTCGGCAGGCCAGGAGAAGCGGACCGTACGCCCACGAGAGCAGGACGACCCCCAAAAAAGGGGGGGCGCTGCCCCGGCTGCGCCCCAAGCATCGTCCTCTCGGAATCCCCCGCTAGTCCCAGATCCCCAAAGCCGCCTTCCCATCCTCCGTCGCATCCGTCCGCGGATCCCAAGGCGGCGCGAACACCAAATCCACGTGCGCCGACGTCACCCCGGGCGTCTGCTTCGCCGCCCGCGTCGTGGCGGCCATGATCTGCGGGCCCATGGGGCACATGGGGCTGGTCAGGGTCAGGTCGATGTCCACCGAGCCGTTCTCGCCGATGGTCACGCCGCGGATCAGGCCCAGGTCCACGATCGAGATGTTCAGCTCGGGGTCGATCACCGGCTGCAGGCTCTTCATCACCGCCGCGACGGTGGGCTTCGGCTGGCTCATGTGTCCTTCTCCGTGATGGTCACGTCCATGGCGTGGCCGTCGTCGGTCACGCCCTCGGTCGAGATGGGCTGCGGCGCACGGCCCTGGCGGTGGGCCAGGATCGCGTCCAGCATCGTCACCCAGGGCAGAATGGCGCACTTCACGCGCACCGGGAACTTCTGCACGCCCTGCAGGGCCTCGAGGTCGCCCAGGTCCACGTCCGTCGGGAACTCGCCGCCGTGCAGCACGGCGCGGAACGCGTCGGCCACCTTCTCGGCCTCGGCGATGGTCCGGCCCTCGATCACGTCGGCCAGCATCGAGCCGCTGCTGGTGCTGATGGCGCAGCCGCGCGCGTCCACGCCCACGGCGCTGATGCGGTCGCCGTCGAAGTTCAGCTGCAGCGTCACCTCGTCGCCGCACGACGGGTTGCGGCCCTCGGCCGTCACGTCCGGGTGCGCCAGGGGCTCGCGGCCGCGGGGGTGCCGGTGGTGGTCGAGGATGACCTCGCGGTACAGGTCGTCGATGGGTCCGAGGCTCACAGCGCGAACACCTTTCTCGCTTCGCCGATGCCGGCGACCAGCGCGTCGATCTCGTCGCGCGTCGAGTACACGCCGAACGAGGCCCGCGTCGTCGCCACCACGCCCAGGCGCCGGTGCAGGGGCTGGGCGCAGTGGTGGCCCGCCCGCACCGCGATGCCCAGCTGGTCCAGGATCGTGCTCAGGTCGTGCGGGTGCACCAGCGGATCGTGCCAGCTCACCAGCCCGCCCCGGCGCTCCGGGTCCAGGGGCCCGAAGATGCGCAGGCCGTCCAGGCCGGCCAGCTTCTCCAGCGCGTAGCCGGTGAGATCATGCTCGTGGGCCAGCACGTTCTCCAGGCCCATCTGCTCGAGCAGGTCGATGGCCGCCGGGAACGCCGCCGTGGCCGCCACGTTGGGCGTGCCCGCCTCGAAGCGGTGCGGCACCGGGGCCCAGGTCGTGCCCTCCAGGCGCACCCACTCGATCATCTCGCCGCCGCCCTCCATGGGCTCCAGCTTCGCCAGCGCCTCGGGGCGTCCCACCAGGAAGCCCAGGCCCATCGGACCGTAGCACTTGTGCGCGCTGAAGGCCAGGAAGTCGGCCCCCGTGTCGGCGAAGCGCAGCGGGCGATGGCCCACGGCCTGCGCGGCGTCCACCAGCGAGACGGCGCCGAGCGACCGCGCCCTCTCGCAGATCTCCGCCACCGGGTTGACGGTGCCCAGCACGTTCGAGGTGTGGGTCACCGCCACCA
>DAOPJF010000056.1:1881-10492 GCA_035399525.1 Candidatus Krumholzibacteriia bacterium
TCCGCCACCGGGTTGACGGTGCCCAGCACGTTCGAGGTGTGGGTCACCGCCACCACCTTCACGCGCGCGTCCAGCAGGTCGTCCAGGCGCGCCAGGTCCAGCTCGCCGCCGTCGGTGATGGGCAGCACGCGCAGCTCGAGGCCGCGGCGCTGCGCCAGCATCTGCCAGGGCACGAAGTTCGCGTGGTGCTCCATCTCGGTCACCAGCAGGGCGTCGCCTGGCTGCAGGTGGTGCTCCCACCCGCGGGCCACCAGGTTGATGGCCGTGGTGGCCGACCGCTGGATGGTCACCTGTTCGGTGGCCACGCCCAGCCAGCGGGCCGTCGCGGCGCGGCAGCCCTCGTACAGGCGCGTGGCCTCGTCGCCCAGGGTGTGCAGGCCGCGGTGCACGTTGGCGTTGCTGTGCTTGTAGTAGCACGACTCGGCCGCGATCACCGTCTCGGGCTTCTGCGTCGTGGCCGCCGAGTCCAGGTAGACCAGCGGGCGGCCGTTGACCGACCGCCCGAGCAGGGGGAACTGCTCGCGAACGAGCGCCTGCGCATCCCGCTGGGGGATCATCATGCACCTTCGTCCAGCGCCGCCAGCCGCTCGGCCACCAGCGCCTCGAGATCGTCGCGCACCACCGCCGGCACCTGGGCCAGCGTCGCCTCCAGGAACCCGCGCACGATCAGGCGCCCCGCCTCGTCGCGGGCGATGCCCCGGCTCTGCAGGTAGAAGATCTGGTCGCGGTCGATGGGCGCCGCCGTGGCGCCGTGGCTGCACGACACGTCGTCGGTCAGGATCTCCAGCTCGGGGATCGAGTCGGCCCTGGCCGCGTCCGACAGCAGCAGGTTGCGGTTCTCCTGGAAGGCCTCGCTGCGCGCGGCATCCTCGGCGATGCGGATCAGCCCGGTGTACGACGAGCGCGACGCGCCGGTCAGGGCCACCTTGAAGTCGATGTTGCTGGTCGTGTCGCCCGACACGTGGCTGTGCAGCGTGTGGTGGTCGAAGCGCTGCTCGTCGCCGCCCAGCACCACGCCGAACAGCTCGCTGCGCGCGCCCTTGCCCACCAGCTCGGCGCCCAGCTCCAGCTTGGCGCGGTCGCCGCCCAGCGACGCGTTCACGCCCTGGTAGGTGCCGTCGCGCTCGACGCGCGCCCTCACCGCCAGGAACCCGTGCACGCCGGCCTGCCAGCGCTGCACCAGCACGTGGCGCACGTGGGCGCCTTCGCCCACCAGCAGCTCGGTCACGCCGATCACGCGGTGGCCCTCGCGGCCGCCGGTGTGCTCCTCGACCACGGTCAGCTCGGCCGCGCGGCCGGCCACCACCAGCACGCGGGGCAGGGTCGTCTCGGCGAACGCCGGCACCAGCAGGCGCAGGGGCTCGGCCAGGGCGCACCCGGCCGGCGCGACGATGGCCACGCCCGCGTTCCAGGCGGCGCCGTTCAGGGCGGTGAAGAAGCCGCCGCCGGTGGCCGCGGTGCCCAGCAGGTCGGCGTCGCCGTCGTCCTGCAAGAGGGGCGCGATCCGCAGGCCCGCGGCGCGGGCCGCGTCGTTCAGCGCGGGAGCGCGCCCGGGCACCAGCAGCACCGCCGGACCGTCGGTCGGCAGCGCCCCGGCGTCCAGGTCGCGCGGAGGCATGGCGGCGGGCAGGGCCTCGCCGGGCATCAGGTGCATGGGGTCGGTGTAGCGCCACAGGTGCTGCACGCGGTCGGGCAGGGCCTCGTTGCGGTAGGCCTGCAGGGCGTTCAGCCGCCAGGCCAGGCCGGCGGGCGACTCGCCCAGCTCGGCCGACAGGCGGCGCAGCTCGTCCTTGCCCAGGACGGGCTTGCCGTCGCTGCTCATCAGCGCCAGGTCAACCAACGGAACCCTCCATCTCCAGGGCGATCAGCCGGTTCAGCTCGACCGCGTACTCCATGGGCAGCTCGCGCACGAACGGCTCGATGAAGCCGTTGACGATCATCAGCCGCGCCTGCTCGGGGTCGATGCCCCGGCTCTGCAGGTAGAACAGCTGCTCGTCGGCCAGCTTCGAGACGCGGGCCTCGTGCTCGACGCGCACGTCGTGCTCGCCGATCTCCATGGTGGGGTAGGTGTCGCTGCGGGCCTGGTCGCCGATCAGCAGCGCGTCGCACTCGACGTTGGTGCGGCAGGCGCCCTTGCCCTTGTTCACCTTGATCAGGCCGCGGTAGCTGGTGCGGCCGGTGCCCTTGCTGATGGACTTGCTGATGATGCGGCTCGAGGTGTTGGACGCCGGCGCCAAGATGGTGCACGCGGCGCCCAACACCTCGAGCCGCATCATCAGCAAGTCCATCAGCAAGGGCACCGGCGTCCTGGTGCTGGCCGTCGCCCGCGTAGGCGATCGACAGCACCTCGCCGTGGGCGCGCTCGCCCAGCAGGTACACCGCCGGGTACTTCATGGTCAGCTTCGAGCCGATGTTGCCGTCCACCCACTCGATGACCGCGTCCTCGTGGGCGTGGGCGCGCTTGGTCACCAGGTTGTAGATGTTGTTGGACCAGTTCTGGATGGTCGTGTAGCGGATGCGGGCGCCCTTGAGCGCCACCAGCTCGACCACCGCCGAGTGCAGGCTGTTGGTCGAGTACACGGGCGCCGTGCAGCCCTCGATGTAGTGCACCGAGCTGCCCTCGTCGGCGATGATCAGCGTGCGCTCGAACTGGCCCATGTTCTCGGCGTTGATGCGGAAGTAGGCCTGCAGCGGGATCTCGACCTTGGTGTGCGGCGGCACGTAGATGAACGACCCGCCCGACCACACGGCGCTGTTAAGCGCGGCGAACTTGTTGTCGCGGGCCGGGATGACCGTGGCCCAGAACTTCTTCACGATCTCCGGGTGCTCGCGCAGCGCGGTGTCCATGTCCGTGAACAGGACGCCCTGCTTGGCGACCTCCTCCTGGATGTTGTGGTACACCACCTCGGACTCGTACTGCGCCGTCACGCCCGCCAGGAACTTCTGCTCGGCCTCGGGGATGCCCAGGCGGTCGAACGTGTTCTTGATGTTCTCGGGCACGTCGTCCCAGTCGGTGGCCGAGCCCGCGGACGACTTCAGGTAGTAGTGGATGTCGTCGAAGTCGATGGCGTCCAGCAGCGCGCTGTTGCCCCAGCGCGGCATGGGCTTCTCGTAGAAGATGTCCAGGGCCTTGTGCCGGTACTCGCGCATCCAGTCGGGCTCGTTCTTGTACCGCGAGATCATCTCGACGATCTCGTGGCTCAGGCCCTTGGGCGCCTTCATCAGGTACTGCTCGGGGTCGGCGAAGCCGTACTTCGTCTTGTAGTCGACGTTGAGGTCTTCGATGCGGCTGGTGCTCATGGTCCTCAGCTCCTCGCCGCGGCGCTCTCGCCCGCGATCCAGTCGTAGCCGCGCGCTTCCAGCTCGGCCGCCAGTTCGGGGCCGCCCGTGCGCACGATGCGCCCGTCCATGAACACGTGCACCACGTCGGGCTTCACGTAGTCCAGGATGCGCTGGTAGTGGGTGACCAGCAGCACCGCGTTGTCCGCGTTGCTGGCCAGGTTCACCCCTTCGCTCACGATCTTCAGGGCGTCGATGTCCAGGCCGCTGTCGGTCTCGTCCAGCAGGGCGAAGGACGGCTTCAGCAGCAGCATCTGCAGGATCTCCAGGCGCTTCTTCTCGCCGCCGCTGAAGCCGTCGTTCAGGTAGCGGGCGGCGAAGTCCTTGCGCACGCCCAGCTTCTCGAAGCCCTCGGTCATCAGCTGGCGGAACTCGCGCACCGGCACCTCTTCGCCGCGCCGCGCGCCCAGGGCCGCGCGCAGGAAGTTGGCCACCGACACGCCGGGCACCGCGACCGGGTACTGGAAGCCCAGGAACATGCCCAGGCGGGCGCGCTCGTGGGGCTCGAGCTCGTGCACCGGCTGGCCCTTCAGCAGGATCTCGCCCTCGACGCGGTAGGCCGGGTGGCCCATGAGCGCGGCGGCCAGCGTCGACTTGCCCGAGCCGTTGGGGCCCATCAGGGCGTGCTTCTGGCCGGCCATGATCTCCAGGTCGGCGCCCTTGACGATCTCCTTGTCGCCGATGAAGACCCGCAGGCCGCGGCAGGAGAACAGGGGCTGGTTCCGGTCGCTCATGTTGCTCGAGGCTCCTTGGCTGAAACGTCCGGCCCGGGGCCGGGGAAGTTCTTTGTCGTAAAACGGCGCGGCCCGGAGGCTGAGTCGGGCCGCGCCGTTCTTGTCACCACGGTTCGGCGGGGCTGCCACACACCCGACGTCCACAGCCATGATAATATCCTGACCGAGAAGGTCAAGTATAAAAGTTGACAATTTTGGTCGACCAAAATCTTTTGACTCGGTTACGCAATTTATGATATAGTTGAACGTCCGCCCCGAAGGTCCCCGATCCTCGCAACCTGAGGAATGTCAATACCATGCGCCGCTGCGCCCCCGTTCTCGCCCTGGCCGTGGCCCTGATCGCCGCCACCACCGCCCTGGCCGACCTGGCCCCCATCTGCCTGGACGGCTGGTTCGACGACTGGGCCGCCATCGCCCCCCTGGCCACCGACCCTGCCGGCGACGGCGGCTCGACGGGCATCGACTTCGGCGAGCTGTCCGCCGCCAACGACCAGGACTGGCTGTTCCTCCGCTTCACCACCGGCGCCGACGTGCAGCCGGACGAGCAGCAGGACATCCGCCTCTACCTGGACACCGACATGAACGCCGGGACGGGGTACTCGTACGGCGGCATCGGCGCCGAGCTGGTGTGGAACCTGGGCTCGCGCACCGGCACCTTCTACCGCGGCGGCACCACCAGCATCAGCCACCCGGACATCGGCCTGCAGGTGGGGCCCACCGTCAGCAGCACCGTGTTCGAGATCGCGCTGCGCCGCGACGCGGTGCCCGCCAACGGCCAGGCGCTGTTCCCCGGCGACACGGTGCGCTTCGTGCTGCGCGACGGCGCCGCGGGCGGCGACGTGACCAGCCCCGTGTCGTACACCTTCGTCGCCGGCACGCTGCCCGTCGAGAGCCTGCCCCTGGGCCGCGCCAACGCCACGGACATCCGCCTGGCGAGCTGGAACCTGCAGAGCGACGCCCTCTTCGACAACGCGGCCTTCGCCGCGCAGGACCGCCTGCTGAAGGTCATGGATCCGGACATCCTCATCGTCTGCGAGTCGTGGAACCACGACGCGGCGCAGACAACGGCCAAGCTCGAGCAGCACCTGCCCAGCGGCCCGGGCCAGCAGTGGTACGGCGTGTACCTGGACGGCGGCAACGTCATCTGCTCGCGCTTCCCCATCCTGCAGAGCTGGCTGATCACGCCCACCTACCGCAACACCGCGGCGCTGCTGGACCTGGGCCCGTCCTACGACACCGACCTGCTGGTGATCGGCAGCCACTGGCGCTGCTGCACCGCCGACAGCGACCGGCAGAAGGAGGCCGACGCGGTCGTCGCCTTCCTGCGCGACGCGAAGACCGCCGGCGGCGTCATCGACCTGCCGGTGAACACGCCCATCCTGATGGCGGGCGACCTGAACCTGGTGGGCTGGCGGCAGCAGCTGGACACCATCATCACCGGCGACATCCAGAACCAGGGCACCTACGGCGCCGACGCCGCGCCCGACTGGGACGGCAGCCCGTTCGCCACGCCCCACTCGCGCCACCCGGACCAGCGCTCGGCCTACTCGTGGTTCGCCGACTACAGCTCGTACTACCCGGGCATGCTCGACTGGATGTTCTACACCGGCAGCGTGCTGACCCTGCAGCACAACTACGTCCTCGAGACGCGCACCATGACGCCGACCACGCGCGCGACCTACGGCCTGCTGGAGTTCGACACCACCGACGCCAGCGACCACGCGGCGCGCGTGGCCGACTTCAGCCTGGGTTCGCCGCTGTCGGCGGTGCCCACGCCCATGCCGGCCGCGGCCCGGGCGCGCCTGCTGCCCAACGCGCCGAACCCGTTCAACCCGTCGACGCAGCTGCGCTTCGCCGTCGAGTCGGCCGGCGACGTGAGCCTGTCGGTGTACGACGCCCGCGGCCGCCTGGTGCGCGACCTGGGCACCGCGGCCTACGCGGCGGGCGAGCACGCCGTGACCTGGAACGGCCGCGACGACCGGGGCCGCGCCATGGCCTCGGGCGTGTACTTCGTGCGGCTGGTGGCGGGCGACGGCGCCGGCCGGACCACCGCCACGCGGGCGATCACGCTGCTCGAGTAGTCCGCCACCGGCGAATGCGGTGTCTCAAGTGTCCCACTCCCGACCGGGGGTGGGACACTTTTTTGGGACACCGACCGCCAGTTTCAACTGACGTTTGGTATGTCAAATATCTGACAGATATCTATAAACTTTTTTATTGCAACGACTTGACAAAAGGGACACGAAGGCGGCATATTCGTTGCATCTTCAGAGGTGGTGAGCCTCTTCAACCCGGTCAATGAGCGAGGGATCGGGTGACCTGCAGTGGGGCCGGCCGGGCGAACCCGGTTCCGCTGCCAAGATCCGGGCGGTGCTAAGGCGAAGGCACCGCCCGGGTTCTTTTTTTGCCCCGCCGCCAGGCGCCCGTCCCGCCCGCCATCCCGCGGAAATTCAACGAGTTTTAACATTGTACGGCGACCAAACAAAGTGTATGCTTAGAGCCGGGTCCGACCCCGCCCGGCCGGCCGCCGCGTCCCGCACGAAAACGAGGCACACCATGCGCTGCATCCGCCCCCTCCTGTTCGCCCTGCTGCTGGGCCTGCCCGCCCTGGCGTTCGCCCAGGTGGGCGACCTGCTGTGGAACGAGGACTTCGCCGACCTCGACGACTGGCTCGTCATCACGGGCAACGGCTCGTGGGGCTGGGGCAACGGCGAGCTCGAGTACTACGCGCAGGACAACGTGGCCATCGCCCCGGTGGCGGGCGAGCCGGGCAACATGGCGCTGAGCATCATCGCGCGGCAGCAGTCGGGCGCGGGCATCGTCGACCAGT
Organism: Candidatus Krumholzibacteriia bacterium; assembly: GCA_035399525.1. Lineage (GTDB taxonomy): Bacteria > Krumholzibacteriota > Krumholzibacteriia > LZORAL124-64-63 > LZORAL124-64-63 > JACZKN01. The sequence continues at coordinate 8,785 of DAOPJF010000056.1, forward strand.
GGGGCAACCCGCTGAACTACACGTCGGGCAAGGTCATCACCAAGTCGAAGATCAGCGTGCGCTACGGCATGATCGAGACGCGCGTCAAGGTGCCCAGCCTGAACCTCGGCGGCTGGCCCGCGGTGTGGCTGCTGGGCACGTCGAACCATCCGTGGCCCTACTGCGGCGAGCTGGACATGATGGAGATGGGCGCCATGAAGGCGTTCCGCGACCTGCACGACACGCACAACGGCGGCAACGGGCTGGACAACGCGACCGTCGACCAGATGGTCGGCGCCAACGCCATCTTCTACACCGAGGCCGCCATCACCCCCGAGAACCCGTCGGGCGCGGCCAGCCTGTCGTGGGATCCGGACGACGACCTGGTGCGCCCGCGGTACAGCTACGACCCGCCGCTGACCGGCCGCTTCGTCACCTACCGCATGTACTGGGACGACGCGAGCCTGCGCTTCACCATCGTCGACGACGGCGTCGAGTACGACCTGTACGAGACGCCCTACGCCATCGTCGCCGAGTCGGCCGAGTTCCGCGATCCGTTCTACCTGGTGGCCAACCTGGCCATCGGCGGCACCTACACCGACGCCTACAACCTGGGCGATCCGGGCACCGGCCTGCCGGTGACCATGCCGCTGCCCGCCGAGATGCAGGTGGACTACATCCGCGTCTACCAGTGGAACGGCCAGGGCGAGGTGCACGTGGGCCCGCCCACGTTCCAGCACGGCGTGTTCGGCCTCTACACGGACGAGACGCCGACTAACGCCGGTCTTACGCCCGGCCTCGACGCGCAGGTGTACGTGTGGGAGGGCACGCTGACCGCGGGCACCATCCCGCCCTACGAGGGCGCGAACGTGCTGTCGTGGCAGACGGCGGGCCGCGGCTGGTTCGGCGCCGGCATCATGGCCGACCAGCCGGTCAACCTGTTCGACTTCGGCGAGGACCACACGGATGTCCCCGAGGGCGTGCTCAGCTTCCGCATCCGCATCCCGGCCTACGTGACGTTCAAGATCGGCATCATCGACGCCTGGGGGAACCAGCAGTACGTCACGTTCCCGGCCTACCAGACCACCTACGGCCTGGTGCGCGACGGGCAGTGGGGGCAGGCGCAGATCCCGGTGTCGGCCATCCGCGGCACGCTCATCGACCTGCGCATGCTCAGCTACCCGTTCGTCATCCTCGAGGAGAGCGGCGCGGCCTGCGAGTTCGCGCTGGACGACATCTACTGGGACGCGTTCACCACCGGAGCCTCGGCTGCGCCGCTGCCCGCGGCCGCCGCGCGCACCGTGCAGGCGGCGCCCAATCCGTTCAACGCGCGCACCGAGATCCGCTTCGAGCTGTCGGTCGCCGGCGCCTACACGGTCGACGTCATCGACACCGCCGGCCGCCTGGTGGCGCGCTTCACCGGCGAGGGCCAGGTCGGCCCCAACGCCGTGGCCTGGGACGGCCGCGACGCCCGCGGGGGCTACGCCGCGTCGGGCGTCTACCTGTGCCGCGTGAAGGGTCCGGACGGAACGGCGGCCGGGTCGATGGTGCTGGTCAAGTAGGGGGCGCGGGCGCGGGCCGCTGCCCGCCGCCGCCCCCGGTCACGCAACGGGAAGCGCCGTCGCAGGTTCCAGCGGCGGCGCCGTTGCCCGTTCAGGGGCCGCCGCTAGCCTTGATTTCCCCTCCCCGAACCGCCACATTGGGTTGAGGTCTCCCCCGATCACGGGCC
>DAOPJF010000057.1:0-10433 GCA_035399525.1 Candidatus Krumholzibacteriia bacterium
GACAGGACGAACAGCCCGAAGAACGAGCGGCTGTAGGTCTGGCCGCGCAGGAAGAACGCCAGCGCGAGCACGATCAGCGACGCCAGGGCCACGCCCTTGAACAGGCCGATCAGGTCCTCCTCGAACGACCGTCCGCCGCGCCCGGTGTACATGCCGCCCGCGTAGAAGATGCCGAAGAACACCACCAGCACCACCAGCCCCGCCGCCAGGTAGGCGGGCAACGGCGGGATGCCCAGGGGCACCAGCCAGATGCCGCTGTGGAAGCGGAACCAGTAGGTGGCCAGGAACGCGACCTGGAGCATCACCATGTCGAAGGCGATGAGCACCAGCGCCTCGAGCACGTGGCCGCGGCCGGCGCCGGGCGTGATGCGGCGGTCGCCGTTCACCATGCGGACTCCCCGGCCCGGCGCGGATCCGCGCCGCCGAGGTGGGCCGACCAGGCGTCGGCGAGGGCCTGCTCGAGCTCGCGGCGGAACCGGTCGCGGCCGAAGGACGCGGCGTGGGCCACCATGCGCGGCTCGTCCCACGGGCCGTCGAGCCTCGCATCGTCCAGCGCGGCGGCGAAGGCGTCGACCGACTGCTCGGCGACGAACACGCCGTTGAGCCCCTCGACCACCGTGTCCAGCACGCCGCCGGCGCGGTACGCCACCACCGGCCGCCCGGCCGCGGTGGCCTCCAGCGGCGTGATGCCGAAGTCCTCGAGGCCCGGGAACACGAAGCTGCGGCAGTGGCCGTACCAGCGGGGCAGGTCGGCATCGTCGACGCGGCCCAGGACGTGCACGCGCCCGGTGCCGGGCGCCGACCGCGCCATCTCGCCCAGGCGCGCCGCCTCGGGCCCGCCGCCGGCCACCACCAGGGTGCGCCCGGCCTTCACCGCCGCCTGCACCGCCAGGTCGATGCGCTTGTAGGGCACCAGCGCCGACAGCACGAAGTCGTAGCTGCCCGAGGCGAAGCCGTCGGGCGGCGCCAGGCGCCCCGCGCCGGCGAAGCGCGCCACGTCCACGGGCGGGAACACGATGCGCATGCTCGCGGCCGGGGCGCCGTACCACTCCAGCAGCCGCTGCCGCACGATGGTCGAGATGGGCAGCCAGCGATCCACGCGCGCGGCGGTGCGCCGGTCCCAGGCCCTGAGCCGCGCCGCCTGCCAGCCGATCAGCCCGCGCAGCGGCTGGGGCTTGCCGCCGAAGTAGTCGTCGAAGCGGTCCCACACGTAGCGCATGGGCGTGTAGCAGTAGCACACCGACAGCGCGCCGGGCCGCTTGCGCGCGCTCTTGGCCACGCAGTGGCTGCTCGAGAGGACGAGGTCGTAGGCCGACAGGTCGAACGACTCGATGGCGCGCGGGAACAGGGGCAGCGCCCAGCGGTAGCGCTCGGCGGCGTCGGGAATGCGCTGCACGAACGAGGTGACGATGCGGCGGTCCTCGATCACCGGCGAGACCGATCCCGGCACGTGCAGCAGCGTGTAGAGGTCGGCTTCGGGGAAGATCTCGGCCATGACCTCGAGGCACTTCTCGCCGCCGCGCATGCCCGTCAGCCAGTCGTGGACCAGGGCCACCTTCGCACCCGAAGGCAGCGGGGCGGGGCGCTCAGGCATCGTCCTTCATCCACTCCTCCAGGACCATGCACAGCAGGTGCCCCATGGTGATGTGGATCTCCTGGATCTTCGGCGTGGCCCGGCTGGGCACCACCAGCGCGCCGTCGACCAGGGGCCGCAGGCGTCCGCCGTCGCCGCCCAGGAAACCGTGCACCTTCAGGCCCGCGGCGCGCGCGGCCTTGACGGCCTCGAGGCAGTTGGCCGAGTTGCCGCTGGTGGAGATGACCAGCAGCACGTCGCCGGGCCGGCCCAGCGCCTGCACCTGGCGCGCGAAGACATGGTCGTAGCCGTAGTCGTTGCCCACGGCCGTCAGCACCGAGGTGTTGGTGGTCAGGGCCAGCGCCGCGTAGCCCGGGCGCTCGGCCAGGAAGCGGCCCACCAGCTCGGCCACGATGTGCTGGGCGTCCGAGGCGCTGCCGCCGTTGCCGCAGGCCAGGAAGCGGCCGCCGGCGCGCCACGCCGTCTCGATGTCGGCGGCCAGCGCCAGCACGGCGTCGCGGTGGGTGTCGTCCAGGCGGTCGAGCACCGCGCGCAGGTCGGTCACCGCCGCGGTGAACAGCTCGGCGGCGCGGGCGCTGCGGTCGGGATGGGACATCGGACGGATCCTTTCGGGTGCCGCGTCTAGGGGCAGCGCGCGCGGCCCGACGCCAGCAGGTCGAGGTAGCGGCCCAGCGCGTCCTGCCAGGCCGGCCGCGCCGGACAGCCCGCCTCCTCGAGGCGTCGGCTGCGCAGCACCGAGCAGGCAGGCCGCGGCGCCGGCCGCGGGAAGGCCGTGCTGGCGCAGGGGTGCACCCGCGCCGGGTCGTGCCCGGTGCGGCGCGCGATCTCGCAGGCGAAGGCGTGCCAGCTGCAGGCCCCCGCGTTGGTCCCGTGGAAGATACCACGCCGCCCGGAACTGACAAGGAAGTCCAGGACCGCCGCCAGGTCGCCGGCGTAGGTGGGGCTGCCCACCTGGTCGTCCACCACCTGCAGGGTCTCGCGCTCGCCCAGCAGCCGGGCGATGGTCTTGACGAAGTTCACGCGCCCGTCCCCGAACAGCCAGCTGGTGCGGACGATCTGCCAGGGCACCCCCAGCGCCTCGACCGCCTCCTCACCCCGCGCCTTGGACAGGCCGTAGTGGTTCAGCGGCGCCCGGGGATCGTCCTCGTCGTAGCCCCCGCGCTCGCCGCGCCCGTCGAAGACGTAGTCGGTGGAGATGTAGGTCAGGCCCGCGCCCCGCCCGGCGCACAACGCCGCCAGGTGCGCCGTCGCCTCGGCGTTGGCGCGCATCGCCTCGTCCCGGCTGGCCTCGGCGCCGTCGACGTCGGTCCAGGCCGCGCAGTGCACGATCCATTCGGGCGCGGCGTCGTCGACGATGCGCCGCGCCACCGCGGCATCGGCCAGGTCGCCGTCGACGAGGTCGACGCCGCGCACCGCGTGCGCGCCCGCCAGGCGAGCGGTCACGGCATGGCCCAGCATGCCGTCGGCGCCGGTGACCAGGATCCTCACGCGTCCTCCCCCTTCATCGTCGTCGTAGGTGTCGTCGTCCTACGTGTCGTCGTCGCCGGCGTCGTCTTCCCTGGGCATGGCCGCCCGCGCCGCCCGCGCGGCCACGCCGGCGGGGAAGCCCCGGCCCTGCAGGTGCCGGACCACGGCGGCCAGGGCGCGCCGGTCGGCCGGGCCGCGCACCTTGCGCCAGCGCGCGGCGGCGGCCTCGGCGGCCAGCTTCAGCTCGGTGCCCGCATCCACGGCGTCGGCCGCGGCGGCGCGGGCCACGTCCGCGGGCACGCCCTTCTCCCTGAGCCGGGCCTCGAGGTGCTGCCGGCCCACGGCCTTGCCCCCCAGGCGCTGCCGACACCAGGCATCGGCGTAGCGGCGGTCCGAATATAGGCCGCGGGCGGCCATCTGTTCCAGCACGTCGCGTACGGCCTCGGGATCGAAGCCCTCGTCGGCCAGCTTCCGCTTCAGGCGCGCCACCGGCACCAGCCGCCGGTCCAGCAGGGCGAAGATGCGCCGCGCGGCCTGCTTGCGCCGCGCCGCGGCGCGCAGGTCCTCCAGCACCGCGCCCTGCAGCTCGACGCCGGGCTCGAGCCCCGGCGGCACGGCCTCGGGCGCCACCTCCAGGTCCTCGCCGCCGTCGAGCACCAGCACGACGCTGCCGGACTCTTCCCGCACAGCCAGAAGCAGCCGGCTTGCGGCCGGCTGCTCCCGGGTCCCGGGGTGCGGGATCGATGCGCTCACGGCGCGCCCTACGCGCTCTTGTCGGCGGCCTTGCTGCGGCCGCCCGACTGGGCCTCGGCCACCTTGGCGGCCGCCGGCGCGGCGGGCGCGGCGGCCTCGCCCTCGACCGCGGGCTTGCCCACGCCGTAGTGCTGGAAGACCTGCTTCTTGATCTTCTCGTACAGGTCGACGTTCTCCTTCAGGAAGATGCGCACGTTCTCGCGCCCCTGGCCCAGCCGCTCCTCGCCGTAGCTGTACCAGGCCCCCGACTTCTGGATGACGTTGGCCGTCACGCCCAGGTCGATCAGGTCGCCTTCCTTGCTGATGCCCTCGCCGTAGAGGATGTCGAACTCGGCCTTCTTGAACGGCGGCGCCACCTTGTTCTTGACCACCTTCACGCGCACCTGGTTGCCCAGCACCTCTTCGCCCTGGGTGATGGCGCCGATGCGGCGGATGTCCAGGCGCACGGAGCTGTAGAACTTGAGCGCGTTGCCGCCGGTGGTGGTCTCGGGGTTGCCGAACATCACGCCGATCTTCATGCGGATCTGGTTGGTGAAGATGACCAGCGTGTTGGTCTTGGAGATCGTGCCGGTGAGCTTGCGCAGGGCCTGGCTCATCAGCCGCGCCTGCAGGCCCACGTGCGCGTCGCCCATCTCGCCCTCGATCTCGGCCCGCGGCACCAGCGCGGCCACCGAGTCGATGACGATGACGTCGACCGCGCCCGAGCGCACGAGCATCTCGGTGATCTCCAGGGCCTGCTCGCCCGTGTCGGGCTGGCTGACCAGCAGGTTGTCGATGTCCACGCCCAGCTTGCGGGCGTAGATGGGGTCGAGCGCGTGCTCGGCGTCGACGAAGGCCGCCGTGCCGCCGGCCTTCTGGCAGTTGGCGATGGCCGACAGGCAGACGGTGGTCTTGCCGCTGCCCTCGGGGCCGTAGATCTCGACCACGCGGCCGCGGGGCAGGCCGCCGATGCCCAGGGCGATGTCCAGCGCCACGCTGCCGGTGGAGATGGCCTCGATGTTGTCGTAGATCTTGTTCTCGCCCAGCAGCATGATGCTGCCCTTGCCGAACTGCTTCTCGATCTGGGCGCGGGTCAGCTCGAGGGCCTTCGCGCGGTCGTCACCTTTGTTCAGCGCCATGGGGTGTCCTTTCCCATCAGGTCCTGTGGGCCCCGCGGCATGCGCCCGGCGGCCCGGTTCTCGCGAGCGGATTGGTGACGGGCGTCTGCCGTTCCGCTGGATCGCCTCGGCATCGTACGCGCGGCAACATAGCACGGGCCGCACGCGGGGTGCAATAGTTTTATTCGCCTTTTTTTCGCATCCGCCAGAACGCCACGTCGCTGTAGCGCGAACCCCCGGGCCCGAGGGCCGAGCAGACCAGGGCGAAGCCTTCGACCGGGATGTCCGGCAATCCAGACAACTCCATGTCCTGCAATATCTTCAATTGCTCGCGCTCGAGCGGCGCCCCCACCCTGGCCAGGGTCAGGTGCGGCCGCAGCGGCCGGACGTCCTGGGGCCCGTCGGGCCAGGCCGCGGCCACCGCGTCCCGCAGGCGCCCCGCCAGCGCGGCCGACTGCCCGTCGTCCCCCAGGTGCAGGAACAGGACCCGCGGCCGGGCCAGGTCGGGAAAGGCGCCCAGCCCGCCGGGCCGCAGCACGAAGGCATCGCCCGGGTCGACGGCGTCGAGCCGCGGCAACAGGGCATTGACGCGCTCGTCGGGCCACTCGCCCAGGAACTGCAGGGTCAGGTGCCAGCTGTCGGGGCGGGTCCAGCGCAGGGGCACCGCAGCGCGCGCGGCGTCCAGCCGCGTGGCCAGCTCGGCGGTGAACTGTCCCTGCGGAGCGACCGCCAGGAACAGCCTCACGGCCGGGCCCAGCTGTCGTCGCCCTGCCAGGGCGAGCCGCCCGCGCCGGCCAGCACGGCGCGGCGCACGCCGTCGATGGCGGCGGCGACGGTCAGCAGGCGGTTGCGCGTGCGGTCGGCGGGGAAGCGGTAGCGGCGGGCCCACGCGCCGTCGGGGGTGGCCACGGCGATCCAGGTGGTGCCGACGGGCTTGTCCGGGGTGCCGCCGCCGGGACCCGCGATGCCGCTGACGGCCACCGCGCAGTCGGCGCCCAGCCGCGCGCGCGCACCGGCGGCCATGGCCTGCACCACCGGTTCGCTCACCGCGCCGTGGGCCGCCAGCAGGTCGGCGTCCACGCCCAGCTGCGCGCGCTTGACCTCGTCGGCATAGGCGATGATGCCGCCGCGGAAGAACGCCGACGATCCCGGCTCCTCGGTCAGCGCGCCGCCGATCAGCCCGGCGGTGCACGACTCGGCCGTGGCCAGCGTCAGCCCGCGGGCGATCATCAGGTCCTGCACCACCGCCGGCAGCGTCTGCATGGTGCGGGCATAGGTCACCGGCCGCAGCACCGGGTCGAGCGCGGCTTCGGCCGCGGCCAGCGCGTCGGCGCGTGCGGCCTCCGCCCCCACGCGCACGTCCACGCCCCACTCGGTCAGCCACCACGACCAGGCCAGGTCCGGGTGCGCGTCGCGCACCGCGGCACAGCGCTCGACGATCCTCAGCTCGGCGACCTGCGACGTGCGCCACAGCAGAGTCGCGCGCGCCGCCGGCAGCACGCCGTCCCGGTCGAGCCGCGCCAGCACCAGCGGCAGCAGGCCCTCGAGCTCGGCCGGCACGCCCGGCAGCAGCACGCAGGTGCGCCCCCGCGCCCGGCCCACCAGGCCCGGCGCCGAGCCCACGGGGTTGGCCAGGGCGGTGAAGCCCGCCGGCACCTGGCACTGCCGCAGCACACCGGGGCTGTGGGTGATGCCGCGGGCGCGCCAGCGGGCCTCCAGCGCCGCGCGCACGTCCGCATCCTCGTCCAGCGCGAGCCCGGCCCACGCGGCCACCGCGTCGCGGGTCAGGTCGTCGGGCGTCGAGCCCAGGCCGCCGGTCAGGAAGACCAGGTCGCCCTCGCCCGTGCCGTCCAGGGCCTCGGCGACGGCAGCGAGCGTGTCGGGCACCACGCGGATGCCCGCCACCTGCACCGCGTGCTCGCCCAGCGCGCGCTGGATGCGGCGGCTGTTGGTGTCGGCCGTGCGGCCCTCCAGCAGCTCGTCGCCCACGGCGATCATGCGCACGACCAGGCTCACAGGGTCCATCCCAGCAGCCGCACCGTCACCTGGGTGGCGATGGCCGCCAGCACGCCGGCGCCCAGGTCGTCGGCCATGATGCCCAGGCCGCCGCCGCCGCCCAGCTGCTCGAGCCGACGCACGCCGAAGGGCTTGAGGATGTCGAAGACGCGGAACCAGAAGAACCCGGCGAACCAGCCCAGCGGCGTGGCGGCCAGGGCGAAGTAGGTGACGATCATGCCGGCGATCTCGTCGATGACCACCAGCTTGGGATCCTCGCCGTGGATCTTCTCGAGCTCGCCCGCCACGCGGATGCCCACGAGCGTCACGACCACCAGCAGCGCGGCCTGCACCCACAGCGCGACGGGTCCGACGAACCGCCACAGGGCGGCCCACAGCAGCATCCAGGCGAACGAGGCGACGGTGGCCGGGGCGAAGGGCGCGAAGCCCGTCCCGAAGAACGTGCCGACGAGGTAGAGCAGCGGACGGGGCATGGTTTCCTCTCGAGGGGATCAGTCGCGGCGGCCTTGACCGCCCACCAGGATCGCCAGGCCGATGATCGTCGGCACGAGGGCGGTGAGGGCAAAGCCGCGGTCGCCCTCGACGCCGCCGAACAGCACGAGGGCCGGAGCGAGCAGCACGAGGTACACCGCGGTGCCGTACTGGGGCCGCCAGCGCAGGCGGCGCCAGCGGGCCACCAGGGCGAAGGTCATGGCCACCACGAACAGGAACAGGTTGGCGATGACGACGCCGACGGATGACGCTGACACGATCGACCTCCCGGTACGCCGACGGGGCGCCCGGCCATGATGCACCGGGCGCCCCGTCGTCGCAAGCCCGCCGTGGCCAGCGCGGCTAGAGGATGCCGACCGGGTCGGGCACCGGTGGCCCGAAGGCCCCCGCGGTGGCCGCCGCCCCCGGCAGCAGCAGCGTGTCGGCTCCGGGCTGCGCTCCGGGCTGCGCTCCGGGCTGCGCGGCGGCTGCGCTGTCGACCGCGGCGCTGTCCCCCGCGTCCGCCGGCGCCGCACTCGGCGCGCCCACCGCTGACTCGGGGCCCGCGGCCTGGTCGGGCACCGGTGCAGCCGCCTGCGCCGCCGGCTTCGGCCGCGGCGCGACCGGCGCGGTCCGCCCGGTCCGCGCCAGCTCGGCCCGCACCATGGCGCCCACGTAGGGCTTCAGCGCCTGGTCGAGGTCGGCGCGCAGCTCGGCGGCTTCCTCGGTGCGCCCGCCGGCGGCCAACAGGTCGGCCGCCTGCATGGCGTACACCGGGCGCGACGGGTCGAGCCGGCGCGCCGCCTGCAGCAACACCAACGGCGCCTCGCGGCAACCCTCGGCCTGCAGGGCGTCGGCGCAGGCGCCGAACGCGCCCGCCATGGCCGCCGGCCGCCCGGCCACGGCGATGGCCACCAGCGTGACCACCAGGGCCACGGCGGCGCCGTCGCCGCGCAGCGGGCTCTGCCAGCCGGCGCGCAACGCCGCGGCCCGCGCGCCCTCCATCGCCTGGGCCAGCCACAGCAGCGGCGCCACCAGGGCCAGCACGGCGGCGATCATCAGCAGCTGCTCGACGCGTGCCGGATCCATCCCCCAAGGCCCGAACGCCTCGCGGGCCGCCCAGATGCGGGGAGCGCCGGCCGCGACCAGCATGGCCGCGACGCACGGCGCGGCCAACGCCACGGTCACGGCGGCCTTGCGCGAACGGCCCATCACCAGCGGTCCGGCGCCCGGCGCCACCAGGCCCAGGCCGAGCACGGTCCAGGGTTTCAGCAGCCACGAGGGACGGGCCCAGGCGCGCACCGCGCCGAACCGCGCGCCGCGGCGCAGCGACCAGGCCGTCAACGCGCCGGCCGAGGCCAGCGCCACCGCGCCGCCGAACACCAGCGGCGGCACGGCGGCCGCCGGCAGACGGCCCTCGGCCAGGGCGTGGGTGGCGTAGGCCAGGCCGCCGGCCAGGGCGAGGGCGGCGCCCGCCAGGGACAGGCGCGCGCCGCGGCCGGCGGCCGGGCGGTCCAGCAGCAGGCCCCAGGGCCCGCCGGCGTAGGACGCGGCCAGGTGCAGTGCAGGATGCAATGGGCGGCGCGGCCGGGACGGCGCCGGCGCGGGGCGGCGCGGCGCGGCCGCGGGCGCGGCCGCCGGCGTTGCGGGCGCGAACGGACGGCGGGGCGCTCGCCGGACGGGGGCCCCGGGGGCGGTGCGCGGCGCGGCCTCCAGGGGATCGCCGAGGCTCGTCAGTTCCGGTTCTTTCCCGTCGTCGATCACCCAGGTGCGGTTGGTGGCGGACATGGTGCGTCTCCAGGCTGTCGGTTCCGGCCGCCGGGCCCGCGGTGCGGGATCGCCCGGGCGGCGTGGGACACCCGGTCACTGCAACCGCCGTGCCCCGCCGGAAACGGGCGCGGCGCGCCCCGTCGGGAGCGCGCCGCGCCTGCGACCCGCCGCGGCGGGCCGCCCGGATGACCGGCCGTGATCAGGTCGCCTGCAGCTGCCTGAGCACCTGCTTGGCCACGCACTTGAGCGTGTCGAACACGCCCACGCCCTTGACGGCGATGCCCTCGAAGTTCTCGTAGCCGTCGGGATTGAGCTCCTCGTTCAGCTCGGCGACCGGCAGCGCGTCGGGCATGTCGCGCTTGTTCCACTGCATGACGAAGGGGATCTCCTTGAGATCCAGGTCGTACTCCTTCAGGTTGTCGTGCAGGTTGTACAGGGCCTCGATGTTCGCGTCGAAGCGCGCCTCGCTGCTGTCGGCCACGAACACCAGGCCGTCCACGCCGCGCAGGATCAGCTTGCGGCTGGCGTTGTAGTAGACCTGGCCGGGCACCGTGTACAGGTGGAACCGCGTCTTGAAACCCTTGACCTCGCCCAGTTCCAGCGGCAGGAAGTCGAAGAACAGGGTCCGGTCCATCTCCGTCGCGAGGGTCACCAGCTTGCCCTTGGTCTCGGGCGCCAGCTTCTCGTAGACGTACTGGATGTTGGTCGTCTTGCCGCCGAGACCGGGACCGTAGTACACGATCTTGCAGTTGATCTCGCGCGACGAGTAGTTGATCAGCGACACGGCAGTAACCCCTTGTGTCCGGCCCCGCCCCTCGCCTAGTCGGCGAAGAGATTGTCGATCTCGGCTTCGACGCCCTCGGCGAAGGCGTCGTCGAACTGGTCGTACTCCTCGTTCCGGTACTCGAGCTTGTGGTAGAGCTTCTCGATGATGACGTCGAGCTCCTCCACCGCGCGCTTGGCGCGCAGCCGGACCATGCCGAGGGTCGTGTCCTTGGTGAACAGCACGACGAGCACCACGCCCCGGTTGATCTTCGCCAGGTACATGGACTCGCGGGCGCCCTGGTGGAACAGGGTCGAGAAATCCTTCTCGCCGATCAGCCGGGCGAGCTGGTAGTTGGCCTCGAAGTCGGCGGCGCACAGGGACGCGAAGCTCGTCAGGTCGAACTCCACGCCCGGACCGCACTGGGTGATGAGCTGCCCGGTGCGGTCGATGAGGATGATGTTGCGGGCCTTGCTGCTGGCCAGCAGGTCATCCAGGACGT
>DAOPJF010000058.1:0-10415 GCA_035399525.1 Candidatus Krumholzibacteriia bacterium
GGTGGACAACGCGGTCGTGGTGATGGAGAACATCTTCCGCCACCGCGAGCAGGGCGCCGACCGCCGCACCGTCGCCCTGAACGGCTCGCGCGAGGTCTCGGTGGCCGTCACCGCCGCGACGCTGACCTCGGTGATCGTCTTCGTGCCGCTGATCTTCAACAAGCCCAGCGAGATGAACCTGTACCTGAAGGAGCTGGGCATCACCGTCTGCCTGACGCTGCTGGCGTCGCTGTTCATCAGCCAGACGCTGATCCCGCTGGCGACGAGCTGGTATATCAAGTCGCAGCCGCGGCCCAAGGGCCGGCTGATGACGGCGCTCGAGGACCGCTACCAGGCCGTGCTGGCGTTCAGCCTGCGCCGCTGGTGGCTGAGCCCGCTGATCGGCCTGGCGGTGATCGCCTCGGCCATCTACCCCATGCGCCACATCGACATGAACTTCGACGCCAGCCGCAGCGAACTGTTCGTGCAGGTCAGCTACGACATCAGCGAGGAGATGAGCCTCGAGCGCAAGCAGGCCCTGGTGTCCGAGGTCGAGGGGCTGCTCGAGCCCTACCGCGACGAGCTGATGGCGCGCTCGATCTACAGCTTCTGGAACGACCGCTGGGTGATGACACGCATCTACCTCGAAGAGGGCAAGGCCAGCGACGAGAACTTCACCATGGTGCGCAACCGGCTGCGCGAGGTGCTGCCCGAGATCGCCGGCGTGAAGCTGCAGGTGCAGGAGCCGGGCATGAACTGGCGCCGCCACGAGGGCCGCAACCGCCTGGCCTTCCAGATCGTGGGCGACGACACCGAGGTGCTGATGGGCCTGGCCGATCGGGCCATCGAGGGCCTGCAGGGCATCCCCGGGCTGCTGGACGTGCAGACGCGGCACGCCGAGGCCCAGCAGGAGCTGCACATCGAGCCGGACCGCGACCTGGCCTCGCGCTACGCCGTGACCCCCGACCAGGTGTCGCGCGTGGTGGGCCTGACCTTCCGCGGCCAGCGCCTGCAGCGCTTCCGGACGCCCGACGGCGAGCGCGAGATGCGCCTGACCCTCGACGAGCAGCAGACCGAGAGCCTGGACCAGCTGCAGAACCTGAAGCTGCGCACGGGCGACGGCGAGCCGGTGCCCCTGGCGGCGGTGGCGCGCCTGAACGAGCGGCCCGGCCGCGAGGAGATCCAGCGCGACAACCGCCTGACCAGCGTGTGGGTGACCGCGCGCTACGAGACCGGCACGCGCGAGGACTACGTGCCCGCCGTCGAGGCGGCCCTGGCCGGGATGGACTTCCCCTACGGCTACAGCTGGACCTTCGGCGCCTGGGAGCAGCGGCAGAAGGACCAGTCGAAGGAGTTCCTGACCAACCTGCTGCTGGCCCTGCTGCTGGTGTTCGCCGTGATGGCCGGGCTGTTCGAGTCGGTGCGCCAGGCCCTGGCCCTGATGATCTCGCTGCCCTTCGCCCTGGCGGGCGCGGCCTGGACGCTGCACCTGACGAAGACGGGCTTCGACCAGCCGGCGGCCATCGGCCTGCTGCTGTTGATCGGCATCGTGGTGAACAACGGCATCGTGATGCTCGAGCACATCAACCAGTACCGCCGCGGCGGCATGGGCCGCGACGAGGCCATGCTGCGCGGCGGCCGCGAGCGCCTGCGGCCCATCCTGATGACGGCCCTGACCACGCTGATCGGCCTGGTGCCCATCGTCGTGCAGAAGCCCTCGCTGGGCGGCGTCTACTACTACTCGATGGCGCTGGTCATCATGGGCGGGCTGGCCGTCAGCACGTTCCTGACGTCGGTGCTGCTGCCGACCACGGCCGCGCTGTCCGAGGACATCTTCGGGTGGCTCGGCCGCCTGCCGGGGCGGCTGCTGCGGCGGTTCACCGGCCGCGCGGCGGCGCAGGCCGAGGGCTGACGCCGAAGCGGATGCCGGATCGGGGGTTCGCGCCTATCATGGCCGAACCCCCGCCCACCCGAGCCGAAGGACCGCCCATGGACGCCCGTGAACTCGCCCGTTTCCTGTCGATCCAGTTCCGCTACACGTCGTTCGTGTTCGGCGCCAACCTCGAGGGGTTGACCGACGAGGACGCCCTGCGCCAGCCCGCCCCGGGCGGCAACTGCATCAACTGGGTGGCCGGGCACATCGTGCACGCGCGCGCCGGTCTGGTGCGGCTGGTGGGCGGCACGCCTCCGTACGACGCCGACCACTACCGGCGCTACGAGCGCGCCTCGACGCCCATCACCAGCGCCGCGGACGCCGTGGCCCTGTCGCGCATACGCGCCGACTTCGCCGCGACCCGCGGCCCGCTCGACGCCGGCCTGGCGACCCTGACCGATGACCGCCTGGCCGACCCGGCGCCCTTCAGCCCCGGCAACAATCCCGAGGAGACCATCGGCACGCTGCTGGCCGGCCTCGCGTTCCACGAGGCCTACCACACGGGCCAGCTGGGCGTGCTGCGGCGGCTGGCGGGAGCCGACGGGGCGATCCGCTAGACCCGAACCTACCTCTGCGGCATGTACACGACGGTCGCGTACCCGACCCAGTGCGCCAGGGTGTTGGGCGCCGTCACGCCCAGGTGGTCGGTGCGGACCTCGAGCCGCCCGTCGCCCACGCTGTCGCCGTAGCGCAGCAGCGCGCCCTCCAGCGGCGGGGCGCCCAGGTCCTCCTGCAGGCGCGCGGCGACCGTCAGGCCGAAGGGGATCGACCACATCCCGCACCAGGTGATGCGGTAGGGCTCGGCCGGCCAGCCGGGGCCGCCCTCGTTCCAGACCAGGCGCGCGAACGCCGCGATGCCCGCGTCGCCCAGGGGGCCGGCCAGGGTGGCCGCGGCGAGGGTCGCATCCTGCGCCACCCCCGCGGCGTGGCCGGCCGCGTCGCAGCCGAACGGCGCGTAGCCGGAGCCGCCCCAACCCTCGCAGCCGTAGTGCACCGCGTCGGCCGAGATGAGGATGCCCAGGTCGCGGCCCGGCACCCACCCGCGCTCGCGGCAGAGGTCGGCCAGCACGGCGGCGAAGGCGGCCGCCCGCTGCTGCAGCGGCTCGAGGTCCATGCCCGCCACCAGCACCGGGACGAACTGCGGATCGTCGACGGCCGACCCCAGCCAGGGCAGCAGGGCCTCGACCGAGTGCTCGGCGGCCTGGCGCTCGGCCGACACCTCGACCAGGTCGCCCAGGCGGGAGGCGAGATCGTCCCTGAGCTGCGTGTCCACCGGCCAGTCGCGGCCGGCCACGCGCCAGGCCGCGCTGTCGTCCAGCAGCAGCCGGTCGAACACGCCGACCCGCCGGCAGGCGTGGCACACGCCGAAGACGATCCAGCGCTTCGCCTGCAGGTAGGGCAGGGCGTGCACGGCGGTGCGGCCGGCGTACAGGTAGTCGTCGTGCGGCAGGATGACCGCGACCGCGGGCGGGACGGCATCGGCGCCCGGCGCCGGCAGGCCCTCGGCGGCCCGGGCGGCGGACAGCACGGCCTGCATGTCGGCGCCCGACACGGCGAAACCCACGGTGTCGCGCTGGGCGCGGACCTGCGCGGGGGCGGGGGCAGCGACCACGAGCAGGGCGGCGACGAGGACGGCGGCGTAACGGCGCATGGGATCTCCTCGGGCGGGACGGCGCACGGAAAATCATGGAAGCGGCTTGGCATCGGGCGCTCCGGGGGGTATCGTACGCGTCCTTGACCCCGAAATCCAACCCTGGGAGCGCGCCATGGCCGACCAGATCCACGATGCCCTGTTCATCCTGCTGCGCATCGGCGCGGCGGCCGTGCTCGGCGGCCTGATCGGCTTCGAGCGCGACAAGCACGGCCGGGCCGCCGGCCTGCGCACCCACCTGCTGGTGAGCATGGGCGCGGCGGTGTTCACCGTCATCTCGACCCACGTCGCCGGCCAGTCCCACGCCGAGGGCTTCACGGCCGATCCGGGGCGCATCGCCGCGCAGATCATCGCCGGCATCGGCTTCCTGGGCGCGGGCGTCATCCTCAAGTCGGGCAACCACGTCCGGGGCCTGACCACCGCGGCCTGCCTGTGGACGGCCGCCGCCGTGGGCATGGCCGCGGGCGCCGGCTACTTCGTGCTGTCGGTGATGACCACGGGGCTGGCGCTGGTGAGCCTGATCCTGTTGAAGTTCTTCGAGCGCACCTACGCCAAGGACGCCTACCGCACCCTGACCGTGGTGACGGGCATCGAGACCTCGGCCTCGACCATCATCGACCTGGTCAAGAAGGCCAACGTGTCGGTGCTGAGCTGCGACATCGAGCGCAACTACGTCGAGGGCCAGGCCCTGGCCCGGCTGAGCGTGCGGCTGTACCACAAGGGCATCACCGACAAGCGGGCCCACGGCATCATCGAATCCATCGAGAGCGCCGGCGTGGGCATCCGCGAGGTGAAGTGGACCAACAACTGATCCGGTCCCGCGCCTAGCGCCCGAACACCGCCGCCGAGACGCGCCAGTAGCCGTGGTGGTGCTCGGGATCGTCGGGCAGCGCCGGCCGGATGTCCTCCACCTCCCAGGCCAGCACGTGCGGGCCCGGCGCCACCGCCGGCAGGTCGATGAAGCGCGGCCGCGCCACGTCGCCCGGGCACCAGCCGCTGCGGCTGTAGTCGCTGCTCCACATGCCGTCGGTCCACTTGGCGCAGTACGGGTTCACCGCACGCAGTTCGCCGCAGTCGTCGCGCCACGGCTGCCAGCGGGCCACCTCGACGCCGTCGAGGTAGAGCACGTTGTCCTTCGACTCGAACTCGTCCGCGTCGCGACCGTCGGTGCAGTGGCCGGTCGAGATGGCCGCCACCCTCAGCAGGCGCACGCCCGCCGGCACGTCGACGACGGCCTCGGCCCGGGGCGACTCGGCGGTCAGCCCGCCGTCGGGGAACACCGCGCCCGACGCCCAGGCCGGCACGATCACCCCGCCCGCGGGCACCGGCTCGGACACCAGCGCGACGCTGGCCGTCCAGGCCGGCGACACCCAGGTATCGAGGAAGATCTCGAACTCGCAGCGGCCCTGCAGCAGCGGCGCCAGGTGGGTGACGTCGACCTCGTGATCGGTGGCGCCGCCATAGGACGTCATGAACCGGCAGAGCTCCACCGGATCGCGGCCCGGTTGCACCAGGCGCACCGAGCCGGCCCGGTCCCAGCGGTCGGCCACGTTGCGTTCGTCCACCGGCACGGGCCTGAGCGCCAGCTTCAGCACCAGCCGCCGCGGCCCGATGCGCCCTGGCAGTTCGCACACCGTGGCCATGACCCGGCCGTTGTCGCGGGCGAACACGCGGTCGGTGTCGTAGCGCGTCGGCTCGTCGGGGGTGAAGTGCAGGTTCACGTCGGTGAACACCGGGATGGTGACCGCCGCGGGCGGGGCGACGCGCTCGG
Source organism: Candidatus Krumholzibacteriia bacterium (assembly GCA_035399525.1). Classification (GTDB taxonomy): domain Bacteria; phylum Krumholzibacteriota; class Krumholzibacteriia; order LZORAL124-64-63; family LZORAL124-64-63; genus JACZKN01. The sequence continues at coordinate 5,335 of DAOPJF010000058.1, forward strand.
CGCAGCCGGTGGACACCAGCAGCAGGGTCAGCAGCGGAAGCAGGAACGCGGGAGCGCACAGCGGGCGCCGGGACATGGGCATCCTCCGGTCGGGGTTGGTTCGGAATCCGCCCCCGAGGATGCCCTGCCGGCGCCCGCCGGTAAAGCGCCTAGTTGATGTAGCCGAGGGCCTTCAGCTGGCGCCGCAGCTCCTCGTCGATGGCGGCGTCGTGCTCGCCGGCCGGGCCCTCCCGCGGGGTCAGGGCCATGTAGGTCGGCAGCCGCGAACCTTCGAGCCGGCGCACCGCCGCCTCGCCCTCGGGCGTGAGCGCCTCGGCCAGCACCGCGCCCTGCATGTCGCCGCCCGCGGGCAGGCCGATCAGCGCGAGCATGGTCGGGCAGGCATCGAGCAGGACCGCGTGGTCGAAGGTGGCCCCGGCCTGGTAGAGCGGACTGCGCACCAGCAGCACGCCCCACTCGCTGTGCTCGGCGGTGCCCTTGTCGCCCGACATGCGCGGGCCGTAGAAGCCGTGGTCCGACAGCACCATCACCTGGCGGTCGGCCGGGAACCACGACAGCACCTCGCCCATGGCCTCGTCGGCCCACATGTAATAGCGCCGCACCACCTGGCCGAAGACCTCGGCCTCGCCCGGGTCCATGTACTCGCGCGACTCCTGCGGCCGCATGTAGTGGTAGAAGCGATGACTGACCATGTCGGTGCCGCGCAGGTACACGAAGAACAGGTCGTACCGGTCGCCGGCCGCGAGCATGCGGTTGACCGCCATGTAGGTCAGGTCGGCGGCCCAGATCTCGCGCAGGGCTTCGACGCGCTCGGGCCAGCGCGACTTGGCCTCCTCGAGCCGGTCGGCGTCGATGAAGCGGGTCAGCTGCGCGTCGGTGATGTCGGCGGCATCGACGCGCAGGGCGACGACGGCCGCCGTCAGCGAGTCGGGGTACACCAGGTTCGCCAGCGGCGCCTCGCGCCCGTGGCCGTAGGGCAGGTAGTCGCTGACCATCACGCCGTCGATGGGCCGGGCGGGATAGGTCGTCCACATGCCCACCACCGAGGTGGACAGGCCCGCCGCGCCGAGGATGTCCCAGATGGCCGGGGCCTTCCAGGCGCTGCCGCGCACCGGCTCCTGTTCGGCGCCTTTGACGAAGTGGGCCACGCCGTGGATGTCGGGCGTCACGCCGGTGCAGATGCTGGCCCACAGCAGGGGCGATTTCTCGAGGGGGAAGAACGTCTTCAGCCGGCCGTGGGCCGACTCGCCCATGAACTTCTGCAGATTGGGCAACTCGCCCGCGGCGACCATGGGCTCCCACAGGCGCCAATCGGCCGAGTCGACCCCGATCACCACCAGCTTGCGGGTGGGACGGGCCGGTTCGCCGCCGCAGCCGGCCAGCGCGGCCGCGGCCAACAGCAGCGCGAGCACGCGCACGATCCTCGTCGTCATCGTCGATCTCCCGGGTTGGCGCCACGCGGCGGCATGCACCCCCGCATGGTAAGGCGGCGCGAGGCGACGGGCAAGGCGGCGGGTCAGGGCTCGACGGGTGCGGCCTGCAGCACGGGGGCGTAGGCGAGGTCATCCTCGATGATGTGGTGCACCAGCCAGGACTGCAGGAAGCGGTGGACCTCGGGGCCGACGCGGCGGCCCTCGCCCTCGAGCTCTCCCCGGAACCGCTCGACCTTGCGCAGCAGCTGGGCGTGCTGGGCGCGGTGGCGCTTCAGGTCGGGGTAGCCGGCCTGCTCCATCATCATCTCCTCGAAGACGAAGTGGGACCGGGTGTAGGCGATCAGGTCCTTCATGATGCCGGCCATCACGCGCTGGCTGCGGTGGGCCTCGATCGCCTCGGCCAGGCGCGCGGCCACCTCGAACAGGTGCCTGTGCTGGGCGTCGATGCTCTCGACGCCGACCGAGTAGCTGTCGCTCCACGTCGGTGTTGCCAAGGATGGCCCTTCCCTGCACGGCATACGTCCCGCCCGGCGTCCCGGGCCCTGCGGGTCGCCGGGATTATCGGCAGACCTACGGAGCTCTTTATGACCTGGAACAACTTTTTCACGCTGCCCGGCTAAGGCCGTCACCGGGAGTGCCGATAACGACGTCAGTTGCCGCCGGACCGCTTGCGGCCGAGCCGAGGAAGGAACCAGACGCCCATGGACATGACCCAGACCGCCACGACCGAGGCCGCCCTCGAGATCGCGGGCATGCTGATCGACGCGGGCCACCTGTCCCGTGAACAGCTGGAGTACGCCCTGCGCGTGCGCGAGAAGCTGGGAGGCCGCCGGCCCCTGGCCTCGGTCCTCCAGGAACTCGAGCTGGTCACCGAGGACCAGCTGCGCGCGACGCTGCGCGCCAACCGCCTGAACGTGCGCATCGGCACGCTACTGCTGGAGCTGGGCGTGCTGTCGGAGACCGACCTGCAGGCGGCCATCGGCCTGCAGCAGGAGTCGGGGGGCAAGAAGCTGGGCGAGGTCCTGGTCGAGAACCACTTCCTGACCGAGGACGAGCTCCTGAACGTGCTGTCGGTGCAGCTGGGCTTCCCCTACCTCCAGACCGACAGGCTGGCCCGGGACCCGAAGCTGCTGGCCAAGGTGCGGCCCGTGTGGCTCGAGCAGAACGGCTGCTTCCCGGTGCGCGCAGAGGACGGGTCGCTGCTGCTGGCGCTGGTCGACCCGCTGAACACCAAGGCCCTGGCCGAGGCCGAGCGGCTGCTGGGCGAGACGCCGCAGCCCGCGCTGGCCCGCCGCTTCGCCATCGAGACGGCGATCCAGGCCCTGACCCGGCCGACCACCGTCGACACCAGCGAATCGGGCATGGTCGCGGCCGTCAACGACATCCTGCGCAAGGCCATCGAGTGCGGCGCCAGCGACATCCACATCGAGCCCATGAAGGAACGCCTGCGGGTGCGCATGCGCATCGACGGCGTGCTGATCCAGACCCTGGACCTGCCCGTCGAGTCGGCCCGCGCCCTGACCAGCCGCCTGAAGATCATGGCCGGCGCCGACATCGCCGAGAAGCGGCGCCACCAGGACGGACGCCTGCTGTTCGAGCACGACGGCGCCAAGATCGACATGCGCGTGTCGCTGTATTCGACCATCCACGGCGAGAAGGTCGTGCTGCGCCTACTGAACAACCGCAGCCACCTGCTGGACATCCACGAACTGGGCATGTCGCCGCGCGTGCTCGAGCGCTTCAAGAACGACGTGCTCGACGTCCCGAGCGGCGTCGTGCTGGTCACCGGGCCCACGGGCTCGGGCAAGACCACCACGCTGTACGGGGCCATCAACTACCTGAACAACATCAACACGAGCATCATCACGGCCGAGGACCCGGTGGAGTACGTGATCCCCGGCATCAGCCAATGCTCGATCAACGCGAAGATCGGCATCACCTACGAGGAGACCCTGCGCCACATCGTGCGCCAGGACCCCGACGTGATCGTGATCGGCGAGGTCCGCGACCGCTTCTCGGCCGACACGGCGATCCAGGCCGCCCTGACGGGCCACAAGGTGCTGACGACGTTCCACACCGAGGACTCGATCGGCGGCCTGCTGCGGCTGCTGCACATGGACATCGAGGCGTTCCTCATCTCGTCGACGGTGGTCAGCGTCATCGCGCAGCGGCTGGTGCGCAAGGTGTGCCCCCACTGCCGCGAGAAGCACGAGCTGACGCCGGACGAGATCCGCCGCCTCGGCTACAACCCCAAGGACTCGGGCCCGCTGACCTTCTGGCGCGGCACCGGCTGCCGCATGTGCCGGCACCTGGGCTACGCCGGCCGCGTGGCCATCTACGAACTGCTGATCCTCAACGAGCCGGTGAAGGAGGCGCTGATCCAGCGCCGCACCAGCTACGAGATCCGGCGCATCAGCGTCGAGAGCACGGGCCTGGTCTCGCTGCTCGAGGACGGGATCAGCAAGGCGACGCTGGGGCTGACCTCGTTCGACGAGATCATCCGCACGTTGCCGAGACTCGCCCGCCCCCGCCCCCTGACGGAGCTCCGTCGCCTGCAAGGAGTGAAGGAATGAGCACCGGACCGTCCCTCATGCAACTGATCGAGCAGCGCATCGCCGACGGCCGCGTCGACCTGCCCCCGGCCAACCAGATCACGGCCAAGCTGCAGGCCGTGACCACCGATCCCGACTTCTCCATGGACGACGTGGTGAAGATCATCAGCTCGGACCAGGCCCTGACGGCCGAGGTCCTGCGCGTGGCCAACGGCTCGTTCTACGGCGGCCTGTCGCAGGTCCGCACGGTGCGCGACGCCATCGTGCGCCTGGGCGCCCCCGAGATCGTGCGCCTGGCGGTGCTGTCCACCGAGAAGGCGGCCTACACCGCCCGCAGCCCCGAATTGCGCGCGATGATTCCCGACCTGTGGAGCCACGCCGTCGCCGCGGCCATGGGCGCCCAGTGGCTGGCCCGCAAGCTGGGCTTCCGGGACCTCGAGAACGAGGCCTTCATCGGCGGCCTGCTGCACGACGTGGGCAGCCTGCTGCTGGTGCGCATCGTCGACGACCTGGTGGCCTCGGGCGAGGTGCCCGGCGCGGTGCCCGGCGCCGTGCTGCGCGAGCTGATCGACTCGGGCCACGCGCGCCTGGGCCACGACCTGGCCCGGCACTGGAACCTGCCCGAGGTGTACTGCAACGTGGTGCGCGACCACCACGGCGAGAACCTGGACGACGCCGGCACGCTCATCAACCTGGTCGCGTTGGCCGACAAGGCGTGCATGCAGCTGGGCATCGGCCTGGAGAAGGACGCCTCGCTGCGGCTGGACGCCACCAACGAGGCCGCCATGCTGGGCGCCTCGGACCTGGCGCTGGCCCAGCTGAGCATCATGCTCGAGGACACGCTCGAGCTGGTCTAGGCCCGCGGCGGCCCGTGACGCGACGGCCGGTCCCCTCGGGGACCGGCCGCCTTTTCGTGCCGATCAGGCGCAACACCCCGCCTCCCGCCTGCGTCATGCGGGAACCGGCGCCCCGACGCGGTGTTCGAGGGGGCGTGCGCAACGATCCCCCTGACGTCTCCCGCACTGGAAAGGACCTTGACATGAAAGAACTTACCAACGCCCGGCGCCTGGTGGCCCTGGTCGCCGCGGGCGCCCTG
>DAOPJF010000059.1:0-10389 GCA_035399525.1 Candidatus Krumholzibacteriia bacterium
CCGCGGCTGGTTCGAGGCCAAGGGGATCCTGGCGCTGAACCTGGTGTCGTCGCCCGGGTCCGGCAAGACGACGCTGCTCGAGCGCACCATCCGCGACCTGGGCGGCGAGGCGCCGGTGGCGGTCATCGAGGGCGACCAGCAGACGCTGCGCGACGCCGACCGCATCGCCGCGGCGGGCGCGCCGGTCATCCAGGTGAACACGGGCCACGGCTGCCACCTGGACGCCGGCATGATCAAGCGCGCCCTGGGCGAGCTGCAGCCCGCCGACCGCTCGCTGCTGATGATCGAGAACGTGGGCAACCTGGTCTGCCCCGCCCTGTTCGACCTGGGCGAGGCGGCGAAGGTGGTCATCATCTCGGTGACCGAGGGCGACGACAAGCCGCTGAAGTACCCCACCATGTTCGCGGCGGCGAGCCTGTGCCTGATCAACAAGATCGACCTCGTGCCCTACGTGCAGTTCGACCTCGACCGCTGCGAGCAGGCGGCCCGCAGCGTGAACCCCGACCTGTCGTTCCTGCGCGTGTCGGCCACGACCGGCGAAGGCCTCGATGCCTGGTACGCCTGGTTGCGCGGGAAGCTGGCCGCCCTGGCGGACGGCGTGTGAACCGCCGCCGCCTGCTGGTCAACGGCGTGGTGCAAGGGGTCGGCTTCCGCCCCTTCGTCCACCGGCTCGCCCATGACGAGGGGCTGTCCGGATTCGTCGTCAACACCAGCCGCGGCGTGGTCATCGAGCTCGAGGGCGACGCGACCGGCCTGGACCGCTTCGCCGCGCGCCTGCGGACCGAGGCGCCGCCGCTGGCGCGCATCGTCAGCGTGGACGCGCAGCAGATCGCGGCGATCGGCGACGCCGGCTTCACGATCCGCGCCTCCGAGGACACGCCCGGGACCAGCACACTGATCCCGCCGGATGTCGCCACCTGCGCCGACTGCCTGCGCGAGGTCCGCTCGGCCACCGACCGCCGCCGCGGCTACGCGTTCACCAACTGCACCAACTGCGGGCCGCGCTGGACCATCATCGGACGCATCCCCTACGACCGGCCCTTCACCTCGATGGCGCGCTTCGCCATGTGCCCGGCGTGCCGGCGCGAGTACGACGACCCGGCCGACCGGCGCTTCCATGCCCAACCCAACGCCTGCCCCGCCTGCGGCCCGCAGGTCGAACTCGTGGGCCCGGTCGGCGCCACCGACCCCGAGGGCGGCGTGTTCGGCCGCGCGGCCGAGGCCCTGGCGCGCCACGCCATCCTGGCGATCAAGGGCCTGGGCGGGTTCCACCTGGCCTGCCGTGCCGACCACGCGGCGCCGGTGGCCGAGCTGCGCCGCCGCAAGGGCCGCGCCGCCAAGCCGCTGGCCCTGATGGCCGCGCACGTCGAAGCCGTACGCCGCCTGTGCGAGTGCACCGAGGAGGAGGAGGCGCTGCTCGCCTCGCCGCAGGCGCCCATCGTCCTGCTGCGCCGCCGCCCCGGCGCCGAGGTGGCGGCCGAGGTGGCGCCGGGCCACCGGCGCCTGGGCGTGATGCTGCCGGCGACGCCGCTGCACCACCTGCTGTTCGATGCGCTGGCACCCTACGGCATCGAGGCCCTGGTCATGACCAGCGGCAACACCAGCGACGAGCCCATCTGCATCGGCAACGACGAGGCGCGGCAGCGGCTGGCGGGCATCGCCGATGCGTTCCTGCTGCACGACCGCGACATCCTGCGCCGCGCCGACGACTCGGTCGCCCAGGTCATGCCCGGCAGCGGACCGCTGATGTTCCGCCGCAGCCGGGGCTACGCGCCGGTGCCGGTGTTCGTGCGCGGCTGCGACGACGCCCCGCCGGTGCTGGCCGTCGGCGCCGAGCTGAAGAACACCGTCTGCCTGCTGAAGGATGGCCGCGCCTTCCTCAGCCCCCACATCGGCGACCTGGGCACGATCGAGGCCGAGGCGTTCTTCACCGGGACCATCGCGACCCTGCAGGACGTGCTCGAGTGCCGGCCGCGGCTGATCGCCCACGACCTGCATCCGGCCTACGCCTCGACGGCCTGGGCCCGCGCCCGCGCCGGCGAGGGTTTCGAGACGGTCGCCGTACAGCACCACCATGCCCACCTGGTGGCGGTGCAGGCCGAGCACGGCCTCGAGGGCCCGGCCGTGGGCCTGGTCATGGATGGCACGGGGTACGGCATGGACGGCACCATCTGGGGCGGCGAGCTGCTGGTGGGCGACGCGGCGGGGTTCACGCGGGCCGGGCACTTCGAACCCGTGCCGCTGCCGGGCGGCGACGCGGCCATCCGCGCGCCGTGGCGCCAGGCCGTCGCCTACCTGCACCACGCCTATGGCGAGGCCTTCTTCGCCGGGCATCCCGACGAGTTCCCCTTCCAGGGCGACCGACCGGTCGAGCCCGTGCTCGAGATGCTGGCCAAGGGCGTGAACGCGCCGCGGACCAGCTCGTGCGGCCGCCTGTTCGACGCCGTGGCGGCCATGATCGGACCCTGGAACGAGGTCGCCTACGAGGCGCAGGCCGCCATCGAGCTGATGGCCCTGACCGACGCGGCCACCGTGGCCCGCGCGTCGTCGTTCAGCGCGGTGCTGGCCGAGCTGATCGAGGTCGATCCGCCCGCCGACGGCACCGGCGAGCCCATGCTCAGCCTGCCGATCACGCCCATCGTGCGCGCGGTGCGCGAGGCCCGACGCGCGGGCGTGGACGCCGCGACCGTCAGCGCCATGTTCCACCGCACGCTCATCGACCTGCTGGGCTGCGCGGCGGCGTGGGCGGCAGGCCGCTACGGGCTGCAGGACGTGGTCCTGGCCGGCGGCGTGTTCCAGAACGAGATCCTGCTGCTGGGCCTGGAGGCCGAGCTCGCCCGCGCCGGCCTGCGCGTGTGGCGGCCGCGGCAGGTTCCGCCTGGCGACGGGGCCATCGCCCTGGGCCAGGCCGTGATCGCCGCCCGGCTGGCCGGATGACCTAGGCGCGCGCGGCCATCCGGCGCACCGGCACCCCGTACGACTCCTTCACCTTGGCGATGAAGCGCGATTGCGTGATGCGGTCGCAGGGCTCGACGGCCTCGAGCCTGGGCGCGAGGGCCTTGATGCCGTCGATCTTCTTCTGGAGCTCGAGACGCGCCAGGCCCGGTCCGCAGATGCGGATGCGCGCGGCATCGTGGATCTCCTCGATCACCGCGTCGTAGAAGCGGTCGAGCTGGTGGCCGATGCGCGCGTCGCGGCGGGACTCGGGCACGCCGTCGGGAATGCCCGAGCCGAGGGCGGGGCTGCCCCCCGAGAGCCGCACCCGCGGCTCGGCGGTCGAGGCCAGGACCATGGCGGTCACCTCGTGGCCCCGGATGGAGACGATCGTGGCGCGGCGGTGGTCGATCCAGATCCCGACACAGCGGTCCATGGCGTACCCCCTGTCTGGCCGCCCCCCCCGCGGGGGCGGACGCCCCGTTTGCGGTGATGGTTCCCCCGACAACATAGCGGCTTTCGGTCCCGCCGCCCCGCCGTCCGGGCCCGACCTGCAGAATGCCCGACGCCGCGGAGCTTTAGGTTGCGTTAAGGAAGGCCCGTAGATGCTGCGGCGTGACCGATCCGGGAGGGTTCGGCCGCGCCCGTTCCCCGCGATTCCCCATCGTTCCCCGGGGTTCCCCGCCGTTCCCCCCGCTCCCCTCTGGTACGGAATCTTCAGGCAGCGCACCGGATCGTGCCCTTTTCCAACCTGGAGGCCACCCACGATGCGGCAGTTCCGACACGACGGCACCCCCCGGATCATGATCCTGCTCGGCAGCGCGGCGGCGGCCCTGGCGGCCGGCCTCCTGCTCGGCGGCTGCGAGGTGGCCGAGCCCAAGCTCCCCACCTTCACCACACAGCTGGCGCTGCCCATCGGCGACGACCGACTGGACGTGCTGGACCTGGTGAACGACGAGGACTACCTCGTGGCCCTCGAGGACGGCAGCCTCGGGTTCACCGTCAGCGGCGATCCCGACACCATCGCGCTGGACTTCGACCTGGGTGCCGACCTGCCCGCGCAGTCGCTGGCAAGCACGCTCGGCACGTTCGCCATCGATCCGGTGTCGCCCGATCCGTTCGCGTTCCCGCTGGCCGACCTGGCCCCGGCCGCCGCGGCCCTCGACGGCATGACCACGCCGGTACCCGCATTCGCGTTCGGCCTGACCGGCGATCCGTCGCCGATCCCCGACGTGACGAGCGCCACCGTGGCCTCGGGCAGCCTGCAGGTGACCATCACCAACGGCCTGCCCGTGCCGGTGTCGGGTCCCCTGGCCGCCTCGCTGCTGCAATTCCGTCTCTTCGATCCCGACAACGCCGCCACCATCGCGGTGATCGACTTCCCCGACGAGGTGCCCGCGGGCGCCACGGTCAGCGGCAGCGCCGACCTGGCGGGCGTGGTGCTCGGCGCGAACATCGCCGTCGAGCTGCAGGGTGCGTCGGCCGGCTCCGCGACGCCGGTGCTGGTCGATGCCGCGTCCGAGGTCATGGTCGCCGCGTCGTTCGTCGACCTCGTGGTCTCGGCGGCGGTGGCGCCGGTGCCGGCCCAGACCTTCACGACCGACCTGCTGATCGACCTGCCCGCCGACTACGCCGTGCTGGCGGCCGGGATCGCCAGCGGCTCGCTGACCGCCGACCTGCGCAACGACCTGGCCATCCCCTGCCGCGTGCAGGTGATCTGGGCCGACGTGTACGCGCCGTCCGGCGGCAACCTGGTCGCCGCCCTCGACCTGGCGCCCGGCGCCGGCGGCAGCCTGCCCATGGACTTCGCCGGCTGCACCATCACCGCCGGCGGCGCGCCCCTGTCGGCGCTCACGGCCCACGTGCTGGTCACCAGCCCCGGCAGCAGCGGCGCAAGCGTGCCCGTGGACGCCGCCCAGTCCATCAGCCTCGACATCGCGCCCGGCCGCGTCGAGTTCGCCGAGGTGACGGGCGAGGTGCCCGCCATCGAGTTCGCCATCGATCCGGTGCAGGAGAGCATCGACCTGCCGTCCGAGCTCGCGGGCGTGTCGCTGAACGCCGCGACCCTGAGCCTGCTGGTCACCAACACCTCGGGCGTGAACGCCGAGGCCGACCTGCTGCTCAGCGGCACCAGCGAGGACGGCGTGACCGTCAGCATGCCGCTGCAGGAGACCCTCGTCGGCACCGGCGAGCCCACGCGCGGCGTCACCGAGATCCTGCGCGACGAGACCAACAGCACCATCGTCGCGTTCCTGAACAACCTGCCCACGGCCATCACCCTCGAGGGCACCGTGGTCGCCGGCGGCTCGGGCCAGGTCGGCACCGTGCGCCCGGGCGACCGCGCCACGCTGGGCTGGAGCATCACCGCGCCGGTGGAGATCACCGTCGACGGATCGGTCATCGAGGGCGATCCCGAGGCCCTGGACTTCGACGCCGACACGCGCGACCTGATCCGCGACCGCGCCGGCGCCGCCCGCCTGCTGCTGGAGATCGGCAACCGGCTGCCGGTGGCCGTGCAGGCCCGCGTGCTGTTCTCGGCCGACACCACCAGCATCACGACCGCGCCGCTGCTGGCGGTGGGCCCGGTGGCCATCGCCGCCGGCGTGGTCGATCCGGTGACCCACACGGCCCTGGCCGTGGCCACCAGCACGCCGACCATCGAGCTGACCGCGCTCGAGACCAAGCTGCTGGCGACCGAGGGCCTGTACGCCGTGATCGAGGTCACGCTGCCGGGCACCGGCGGCGCGCCGGCCCGCATCATGACCGACGATTACCTGACCTTCCGCGGTCTCGTGCAGCTGGACGTGGAGGTGTCGGAATGAGCAACCGGGGGATGATCACCATGACGCGCACCATGTTCCTGCTCGTGTCCGTCCTTCTGCTCGCTGCCGCGCTGCCGGCGTCGGCCGGCGGCGACGCCCGGGCCCTGGCCATGGGCAACGCCCGCACCGCCTCGTCCCGCGGCCTGGACGCCGCCGAGGCGAACCCCGCCTTCCTGGCCTTCAGCAAGGGCACGACCATCGGCCTGGCGGGCGGCGTGGTCGACCTGCAGAACAACAGCTTCACCCTGGCCCGCTACAACGCCGTGGCGGGCAAGACCCTCAGCGAAGCCGACAAGGCCGAGCTGCTGGCCGACATCCCCGACGAGGGCTTCAGCATGGACGTGCAGGCCTCGGCCGGCGCCGTCGGCGTGCAGTCGGGCTGCTTCGCCCTGACCACCGGCGCGGTGGGCATGGGCGACGGCACCCTGGACAAGGACTTCTTCGACATCGTCCTGTTCGGCAACACGCCGGGCGAGACGGTGGACTTCAGCGGCACCTCGGGCGAGGCCTACGGCGTGGCCAAGGCAGGCCTGTCCTGGGGCCAGCGCCTGGGCGGCCTGGCCGGCGGCCAGCTGGCTGTCGGCGTGACCGGCAGCTGGATCGAGGGCCTCTACGACGTGCGCATCGAGGACGCCTGGGGCCAGGTCACCACCACCATGAGCAGCATCGACGGCGGCGCCTACGTGTCGGCGGTCACGGCCGAGGGCGGCCAGGGCTACGGCGTGGACGTGGGCATCGCCTGGCAGAAGGAGAACTGGTCGCTGGGCATGGCCATGGACAACGCCTGGTCGCGCATCGAGTGGGACGGCACGATCGAGCGCACGGTCTACCGGGTGGAGGTCAACGCCTCGGCGACCTCGTTCGACAACGCGCTGACCGACAGCGACAGCACCTTCGCCCTCGGCGGCTACACCACCGAGCTGCCCCGGCGCCTGCGCATGGGCACCTCGGTCGACCTGGGCAGCCTGACCCTGGCTGCCGACGGCACCCTGGGCCTCGAGGACCGCGCCGGCACCAGCACGAAGCCCGGCCTGCACGCGGGCGCCGAGTGGCGGCCCATCGGCCTGTTGAGCATGCGCGTCGGCGGCATGACCGGCGGCGGCCTGGACCCGGCCTACGCGGCCGGCCTGGGCCTGAACATGGGCTTCTGGCACGTGGACGTGGCCGCCATGCAGCGCGGCTCGCTGTCCACCGACGGCGGCAAGGGGCTGGGCGTGGGCGCCAGCACCCGGTTCGTGTTCTAGGCGATCGGGGCCGCGCCCCCCGCGCGGCCCTTGACGGCAAGCGGCGGCGGCGGCACGATTCCGTGGCTCGGCTGAATCCCCCCGGCCCACACCACGGGAGCCCACGATGGCCATGCGTGCCCGCCGCCGCCTCTCTCTTGTCGTCCTGTCGCTGCTGGCCCTGGCCGGCGCCGCCCGCGCCGCCACGGCCCCCGCGCCAGAGGCCTTCGTCCGGCATTTCGAGGACGCCACCCTGCGCATCGACTACTTCCACACCGGCGACGCGAAGCGCGAGGTCGTGTCGCTGGACCAGGTCTACCGCGAGGGGCCGTACGCGGGCAGCCGCGTCCACCTGGTCGATGCGCTGGACCTCGGCCGCTACTGCGCCAAGCTCTACGACACCGCCAGCGGCGACCTGCTGTGGTCGCGCGGCTTCGATTCCTACTTCGGCGAGTACCGCACCACCGCCATGGCCTCGGCGGGCAGGGCGCGCACCTACCACGAGTCGGTGATCGCGCCGTACCCGAAGGCCAAGGTGATGTTCGCCCTCGAGGCCCGCCGTGACGACGGGGTCATGGACGAGATCTTCCGCGCCGAGATCGACCCCGCCGACTGGGCCGTGCTGCGGCAGGCGCCGCCGGCGGGCGTGCACACCGTCGATGCGCACCTGAGCGGCGACCCCCACGCCTGCGTCGACATCGCCATCCTGGGCGAAGGCTACACCGCCGACCAGGCCGCCAAGTTCGACGCCGACGTCGCGCGCTTCGCCGGCATCATGCTCGAGCACGATCCCTACGCCTCGCACCGCGACGCCATCAACGTGCGCGGCGTGCTCCTTCCTTCCCAGGAGAGCGGCTGCGACGAGCCCAGCCGCGGCGTGTACCGCCGCACCTCGCTGGGCTGCGGCTTCGACGCCCTGGGCAGCGAGCGCTACCTGCTGACCGAGGACAACCGCGCCCTGCGCGACATCGCCGGCACCGTGCCCTACGACGTGCTGTACGTCATGGTCAACCACGAGCGCTACGGCGGCGGCGGCATCTACAACCTGTTCTGCACCTTCACCAGCGACAACCAGTGGAGCCCCTACGTCTTCCTGCACGAGTTCGGCCACTGCTTCGCCGGGCTGGCCGACGAGTACTACACCTCGAACGTCGCCTACGAGAGCTTCTACCCCGCGGGCTACGAGCCGCGCGAGCGCAACATCACCGCGCTGGGTGATCCGGGCGCCCTGAAGTGGGGCGACCTCGCGACGCCCGGCCCGCTGCCCACGCCGTGGGACAAGGCCGAGTACGACGCCATGGACGTCGCCTACCAGGAACGGCGCGGCGCCATCAACGACCGCATCGCGGCCCTCATGCGCGGCGGCGCAGCGGCGGCCGAGGTCGAAGCGGCCAAGGCCGAGGGCGAGGCCCTCTCGCTGCAGCATCAGCAGGAGGTCGATGCCTGGTTCGCCCGCAACCCGGCGCGGGACACCATCGGCGCCTTCGAGGGCGCGGGGTACATGTCCCATGGCATGTACCGCTCGCAGCTCGACTGCATCATGTTCACCAAGGGCATCAAGCCGTTCTGCGCGGCCTGCCGGCGGGGCATCGAGGAGGTCATCGCCAGCTGGAGCGAGTAGCGCCCCGCGTTGCGTCGAGGCGGCGTTGGCCTACCTTGTGGGCCGTTGTCCGCGCCCGGCCCGCTGCGGCCGCCACCGTCACCCCGGGAGTCGCCTTGCCATGATGAAGTTCCCCGTCCCCTTCGCCGCGGTCGTGTTCGTGTGCACCAACAAGCGGCCCGACGGCCACCCCAAGCCGTGCTGCGCGGACCGCGGCGGCCTGGCCCTGCGCGACGAGCTGAAGGACATGGTCCGCGAGGCCGGGCTCGACGGGAAGGTGAAGGTCTTCCAGAGCGGTTGCCTCGGCGCCTGCGAGCAGGGCCCCATCGCCCTGCGGTACCCGGACGGCCAGCTCATGATGGGCGTCAAGAAGGATGATCTCCCGTCCATCCTGAACGAAACCGTCGGCAAGTAAACTGTTCCCATCCAACAGGTTAACGGCGATCCGGCAAAGAGGCGCTCCGCGCCTCTTTGCTTTTTCCTGATATTTTGCGATTTTCGAACAAGATCCGGCGCAACCCCACCCGCCCTGCGCGCGTCTTCGCTCCGGCCCGGACGCCCCCGGATCTCGTGAACTGACGGGAGTTTGCCTTGACCACCGCCCGCACGCGCCTGGCCTTGGGCCTGATCTTCCTGTTCCTGTACGTACCGTTCCTCATCGACAACGGCTTCCGGGCCGCCGAGGCCCAGAGCGTCGACCTGCCGTCGTTCTACTACGCGGCGCAGGCCACCTTCAGCGACGGGGTCTCGCCCTACACGCCGGCGGCCTGGCAGCGCCTGCAGCACCAGCTCGGCCAGCCGGTCTTCCCGTTCCTGTACCCGCCGCCGAGCCTGCTGTTCTTCCTGCCCTTCTCGTGGTTCAGCTACGGGTTCGTGAAGGTCGCCGTGCTGGTGGCCAACCACCTGAGCCTGCTGGCCCTGTTGTACCTGCTGCTGTTCCGCATTTTCATGGTCGAGCTGCCGACCGGACGCGCCGACGCCGCTCGGCCGGGCGGAGCGCTGGTGGGCTGGCTGGTGCTGCCGCTGCTGATCCTGTACATGCTGCAGTTCCACCCGGTGGCCGTGACCCTGGACCACGGGCAGATCAACCTGGCCGTGCTGGTGCTGCTGTCCCTGTTCTGGGTGGCGCTGCGCGAGCGGCGGCCAGCCGCGCTGACGGCGCTTCCCCTGGCCGGGGCCATCCTCCTGAAGACCTACCCGGTGGTGTTCGTGCCCCTGCTGCTGGTGCGGCGCCAGTGGCGACCCGCCGCCTGGACCTCGGCCTACGTGGCCGCCGTCGCGGGTGCCAGCTGGCTGGCCGTGCCCCACCAGGCCTGGCGCGACTGGGTGCGGCTGGTCCTGCCCACCGGCGGGTACGCCGAGGCGCCCCTGGGCCTGCTGTCGCCGGCCATGCCCTGGAACCAGAGCGTGAACGGGTTCGCGGCGCGGCTCTTCCTGAACCCCGCCGTGGCCGCCGCCGCCCGGCTGCCCTGGGCGGCCAAGGCGGTGCCCTTCGTGACGACGGCCGTCATCCTGGGCGTCATGGTGTGGCTGGCGCTGCGCCTGACCCGTCGCCAGGAGACCCGCTACCTGAACGACGAGTTCGTCACCGTGCTGCTGGCCATGTTCCTGATCGCACCCCTGTCCTGGGAGCACCACCTGGTCTTCGTGCTGCCGGCGGCCATGCTGGCGCTGATCCAGCTGCTGACGGGCACCGTCTCGACCCGCTCGGCCTTCGGCATCGGGCTGGTGGTGTTCGTGCTGGCCTGGCCCATGGGCTTCCTGTTCCGGCTGCCCAGTGCCGGGGCCGTGGGCCTGCTGGTCTCCCTGA
>DAOPJF010000060.1:0-10330 GCA_035399525.1 Candidatus Krumholzibacteriia bacterium
GATCAGCTGGGCGATGATGGGCGCGAAGATCATCAGCACCACGGCCACCAGGGCGATCAGGCCCTGGCCGCCGCCCTCGTCGCGCCGCGACCGGCTGCGCCCGCCGCCCAGCCACATGCCGCGCAGGCCCACTTCGGCCAGCATCACGATCGCGCCGGCGAGCACGCCGGCGAACAGCATCAGCTGGATGTCGCGGTTGCGGACGTGGGCGATCTCATGGCCGATCACGCCCTGCAGTTCGTCGCGGTCGAGAGCCTTCAGCAGGCCGCTGGTCACGGCCACCGACGCGGTCTCGGGCCGGCGGCCGGTGGCGAACGCGTTGGGCGCGTCGTCGTCGATCACCCAGATGTCCGGCACCCTCGGCAGGCCGGCGGCCAGGGACATCTCCTCGACCACGTTGCGCAGCTGGGGCAGGTCGCCGTCCTTCAGCTTGCGCGCGCCGGACATGGACAGGAACACCTGGTCGCCCTGGAACCAGGAGACCATGGTCATGACCAGCCACACGATCAGCGCCAGGGCCACGCCGCCGGGGCCGGCGCCCTTGCCGCCGAAGTACTCGCCCAGCGCCCAGCCGAGGGCGGCCAGCAGGAGGGCCGCCCCCGTGACCAGGGCGAAGGACTTGCGCCGGTTCGCGGCGATCTGTTCCCACATGCTGCGGTGCCTCGCGCGTCAGCGGGAGAAGTCGACCTTGGGCGCCTCGCGCTGCGCCTCGTCCTTGACCTCGAAGAACGACTCGGTCCTGAAGTTGAACATGCCGGCGATGATGTTCCCGGGGAACATCTGCACCCTGTTGTTCAGGTTCATGACCGTCTCGTTGTAGAACTGCCGCGCGAACGAGATCTTGTTCTCGGTGCCGGTCAGCTCCTCCTGCAGCGACAGGAAGTTGGTGCTGGCCTTCAGGTCGGGGTAGCTCTCGGACACCGCCAGCAGCCGGCCGAGCGCCGCGCCCAGGCCGGCCTCGGCCGCCATGCGCGCGTCCATGTTGCCGGCGCCCGCCACCGCGGCTCGCGCCTGGGTGACCGCCTCGAGCGTCTCGCGCTCGTGGCCCATGTACCCCTTGACCGTCTCGATCAGGTTGGGGATCAGGTCGAAGCGGCGCTTCAGCTGCACGTCGACCTGGGCCCAGGCTTCCTTGACCCGGTTGCGCAGGGCCACCAGGCCGTTGTAGACGCCGACCACCCAGCCGACCAGCACGACGACGAGACCGAGGACGATGAGCAGGGGCAACATGGGGCATCAACCTTTCCGGGCGGGCGGCCAGGCCGCTCACTCGCCCAGGCTTGAGTCGGGAAACACCTCGCCGAGGAACGTCGTCACGCCGGGATCGACGGTCCAGCCGCCGGCAGCCAGGTCGCGGCAGAGCGCCTCGAGCTCGCCGCGGTCGAACCACAGGCCGCATTCGTTGCGCTCGCAGACGTCGATGGTTACCCCGCCGGGCCCGCCGATATTCGCCTTGGCCATCGGACGGCGGCACCGGGGGCAGTCCAGGATCGCCTCGGCGGCGGCCGCGGGCGATGCCGCGCCGACGGGCGTCGTGCCCCCCAGCAGCAGGTCCAGCTCGGCGTGGTCGAACCACACGCCCTCGCAGGTCGCGCACACGTCCAGCTCGATGCCGGCGTGCTCGACGACGTACATGCTGCGCTGGCGGCAGGCTGGGCACTTCATGGCGGCTCCGATCGGGTGGGGGGATCGGGCAGATGGTCGTTCAAAAGCGGCGGTTTGGCAACCGAAACGCGGGAGCGGAGCGCCGGCCGGGGCGCAGGGGCCCCGACCGCACCCCGGTACGGTCAGCCGGCCAGGTCCTTGTCGATCCAGCCGATGACCCGCTTGATGGCTTGCAGGTAGTTGATGTTCTCGACGCCCTGGAGCCCGACGTCGGCGATCGTCTTGAGGATGTCGCCGACCTCGGTCGACTCCGAGTTGATCGTCACGATCTTCGCGCCGTTGACCAGGACGTTGCCCACCTCGCAGATGGTCCCGTTGACCATGTAGCCGAAGCGCTCCTTGTGCACCTTGACCGCCTGCAGGTCCGGATGGGCCCGGATCATCTCCAGGAACTCGTCCAGCCCATAGGTCTCCCTGGTGAACGCGGGCGTCGCGACCTGGAACGCGGGAAAGACCTCGTCCCGCAGGACCGACGCCGCGATCGGGAATTCGCCCTTCATCAGGGGACTCCACTGCTCGAGGCCGTCCTGCTCCTTCACGAAGGTCTTGATGTCCATCTTGCCGTCGCGGATCTTGGTGTTGTTGATGTCGTTGGCGCGGGACACGATGTAGATCTCGTCCGACACCCGCCTCCACACCTTCTCGGGCACCGGCGCGGAAAGCCGCGCCATGCGCATGGCCTGCGCCTCGAATCCCTGCCCGAAGGTGCGGTACTCGAAACGGGGCTTGGAGATCTCCCCGATCGTCATCTCTTCCTTGGCCATCGTCCCAGCCTCCTCGTGTGCAAGGGCCGGGACCGCCCGCGCGGCCCCGGCCCGCATGCCCGCCGGCGGCCTAGAAGGCCGTCAGGAACCGCATGCTCAGGTAGTTGAAGTCGTAGTCGCCCTGGTAGTCGCCGCGACCGGTGGCGTTCTCGTCGTTGTTCACGATGCCGTAGTTCAGCATCACCTTGATGTTGGCGTTGGCGTAGTAGCTGAGCCCCAGCGTGATGGCGTCGGACTTGCCGCCCATCTCGCCGTTCTCCTCGTCGTTCAGGTCGGCGGTCGAGTACCGCGCAGCGACTTCCCAGGCACCGCTCTTGCTCGAAGGCACGACGCGGGCGAACTCGGCATCCCGGTAGTCGTACTTGTGGGTGTCGTCGGTCAGGAAGAAGCTGGCGAACACGTATCCGCCGCCGATGCTCGCGTCCGGATCCTCGTCGAGGAACCTGACCTTGGCGGCCATGTACTCGCCCTGCAGCATGAAGCGCTTGTTGACGTAGGCCAGCTCGCCGCCGAACACGTTGAAGTTGTCCACGTCCTTGTACTTCGCGTAGAGGAACTTGGTGTCCGAGACGTTCGTCTCGGGGCGGGTGTTGAACTTGACATCGTCGCCGACGAAGGTGGGCTTGCGCAGGGTCGCCGCGCCGCCGATCATCAGCACGCTCTCGTCGTCCATGATCGGGGTGACGTTGACCCGGGCCGCGAAATTGACCTGCTCGTTGGCGTACTTGACGTACTCCTCGACGTCGCCGCCGAACGCCGACACCGACCAGCGGAACTTGGGCGCCCACTTGGTGACTTCCAGGCCCAGGCGACGGCCGATCACGAACGGATCGGTACCCTGGCTGCGCTCCAGGAACATCAGGTTGCGGCTCGTCGTGACTTCCTCGAGGCCGAACGGCTGGCGGAAGTTGCCGACGCGGATGCGGCCGTTGCCGCTGAACAGGCCGTTGTATGAGATGTAGGCGTCCTTGACGGCGGCGCCTTCCTCGGCGAAGTCCAGGTCGATCTCGCTGTACCAGTCGGTCCAGAGGTTGGCCTTCACCGCGAAGCGCAGGCGCCGCAGCATGACTCCGCCGGCCAGGCTGTTCTGCCGCTCGAACCAGTCCGCGAACTCGTCCTCGTAGTCGGCCCAGTCGTCGGGATCGGCGAAATCGTCCTCGCTGTAGTAGAGCGGGCCGTCGTCGAAGTACGTGGCCATGTCGATGTAGGCGCGGGCGTCGATCCACCACTTGAAGGCGTCATCGGCGGACTTCCAGACAAGGACCCCATCCTCGCTCGCGGCCTGCAGGTCGGTCGTGCCCGCGGATGCGGCCAGCGGCATCGCCGCCAGGGCCAGCACGAAGGCGGCGACGGACAGCTTGGCGAACAACTTCCTCATCACACACTCTCCTTGGTTGACTTACTAACGCGGGACGAATCCGGCGCCGGCGTCAGCCGGCTCCCCGCTCGCCCCATCCGGGGACTCCCTGGTCTCGGCCACCTGGAACAGGGTCTCCAGGTACTCCAGCTTCTTCTCGAGCTCCTTGTTGTGGACCCTGTTGACCGTCGACGCCGGCCGCGGCCGCCACTCCGCCGATGCCGCCGCCAGGTCGCGCCTCAGCTCCCAGCTGCGCCGATAGTCGCGCCCCACGAGCGACCGGACGGCGTGCAGCTGTTCGGAGGTAAGCCACTCGCGGTCGAGTTCGGTCGCGATCACGGCCGCGTCGACCCTCCAGGCGCCCAGCCGGGCCACCTCGATCACGGTCAGGATCTGGTCCGGCTTCAGCTTCGTGGACTCCCGCAGGTCGTGCTTCAGGCGCACCGAGTTGGTGCGCAGGCGCCCTTCGAGCCCGGCCAGCCCCTGGTCGCGGATCCCCCGCGCCTCGAGCTCGGCGATGACCGCCTGGTCGATGCGGTACGCCACGGGCCGGCTGACCTGCTGGTCGAACACGTTGTCGACGACGAAGAGCAGGACGAACGCGAGCGCGCCCGCCAGGACCGGCGTGGCGGCCCAGCCGAGGGAGATCTCCCCGAGCACCCCGTAGCGGATGCCCCGGCCGCCGCGCAGGACACCGATGCCGATGATGGCGCCGATCACGGCCTGGCTGCTGCTGACCGGAACCAGCGGAAAGGTGGGCAGGCCCCGGCTGGCGAGGGCGTGCTGCAGGCCCTCGGAGGCGAACAGGAACAGGGTCACCGACTGGGCCAGGACCACCACGAGGGCCGCGAGCGGCGACAGGCGGAGCAGCCCGCCTCCGACGGTGCGCATGACGCGCTCGGAATAGGTGAAGACGCCCACCCCGATCGCGATGCCGCCGAGCGCGAAGAGCAGTTGACCGCCGCTCAGCGTGAAGCCGCCGAACTCCACGTCGCGGAACGGGTTGTCAGGCACGAACACACCCATCACGTTGGCGATGTTGTTCGCACCCAGGCTGTACGAGCCGAACGCGCCGACGGCCAGGAGCCCCAGCCGGGTCCACGCGTCGAGCACCAGCAGATGCGGCCGCAGGCGGCCGACCGCGAACCGCAGCGCAACCATCATGACGACCGCGACGGCGGCCGACAGCAGCGGGCAGGCGATCCAGGTCGTCACGATCTTGGTCAGCGAACTCGCGTCCGTCACCGCGCTCGTATAGAAGTTCCAGCCGATGATCGCGCCGACGATGGCCTGGGACGTCGACACCGGCAGCTTAAGGCGGGTCATCCAGTAGGTGGTCAGGGCAGCCGACAGGGCGACGGTGAACGACCCCGCCAGGGCATTGACGGCACCGAGCCGGCCGAGCGTATGGGCGGCGCCGGCCCCGCTGATGACCGCGCCGAGCACGATGAAGACCGAGCAGACGACGGCCGCCGTCCGGAACCTCACCATGCGCGTCCCCACGGCGGTCCCGAACACGTTTGCCGCATCGTTTGCGCCCAGGGACCAGCCCAGGAACAGCCCGCTCGACAGGAACAGGAACACTCCCATCAGATGCTCCGCTTGATGGCGTAGATCGCCAGGCGGTCCGCGACTTCCTTGGCCCGGTCCGAGACCTTCTCGACATTGAGGGCGAAGTACCGCAGGTGGATCTTGTGGGCGAGGTCGAGGCCGCCGGCGAACACCTTGCGCTTCAGCGAGTCGCTGACCGCGTCGGCCTCGCGCTCGTAGTGCGTCACCTTGAACAGGTGATCCTTGACCGCCTCGGGGTCGCGGAAGAAGACGCGCGCCGAGATCACCACGGCCTCGATCGCCCCGGCGCTGGCCGCGGCCAGGTTCCGGAAGTCGGCCGCGAACTCCGGCGGGATCCCGGGCTGCTCGACCGAGAACTGCAGCAGGCTCGTCTTGGCCGTGTCGATGATCGTGTCGGTCGTCTCCAGCAGGCCCAGCACGTCACCCCGGTGCTCGGGGATCAGCGAGTTCCGGTAGAGGTGCGTCTCGATGGCCTTGCTCAGGTCGTCGGCGCGATGTTCCAGGGCCACGATCGCGAGGATACGCTCGTCGAAGCGGCCGCGGTCGCCGTCGAGATAGGCGTGGACACCGTCCTTGAACACGATCCCGCCCTCGGCGACCGTGTCGAGGAACTCGTCGATCTGCGTGGCCAGCATCTGGGTCGACTTGAACAGCGGCATGGCGTCGTCCTCCTCAGCGTCCGGGTTCCGGCTTGAGCACGTCCCGGAACGATAGCAGATACAGCGCCGCCAGCAGCACCCCTACCGCGAGCGCCATCGGCCCGCGGCGGCCGGGACGCGCCTCGAGCGCGAACGCCGACCGGCCCGAGGGCTCCAGGTCCGTCGTCGTGATCACGAACACGTCACGGTCGCCCTCGCGCAGGATGCGGTAGGGCGGCTCGGGCGAGCGGTTGGCATTGAAGCCGGGCGTCGTCGCGCCGACCCGCTCGACAAGGAGGCCCGGGGGCAGCGAGAGGCCCAGTTCCATCCGTCGCACGACCGCCGGGGTCGAGTTGACCCAGGAGCGGCCCAGGGCGTGGACGCCGAACTCGCGACGGGTGGCGTCGGCGTCGTACCAGCCGGGCACGACGGCCTCGGCCACGATGGTGTCGCCGGGCGCCGCCCCCGCCAGCAGGCGCAGGTTCCAGTGCGGTCGACCCAGGACCTCGACGATGGGCAGCGGCGCTCCGGACGCGTCGGCGCCGAAGGCGGCCGGGCCCTTCGTGATGACGTGGCCACGGCCGTCCCCGCAGGAACAAGGCAGCAGGAGGTCCATCGAGCTGACTCGTCCGAGGACGACCGTGACCGAGGCGATGGCGTCGCCGGATGCGGCGACGTCGAGATGATCGCGGCAGGAGGCCAGGGTGTCCGGCACCGCGGACGCGGGGCACTCCGCCGCCTCGGCGGCACCGCCGAAGAGAACGACGACGAACAGCGTGAGGGCCGAGATCGCGGCCAGCAGCAGCATGATCATCACGCGACGGGCCCGCATCACGGCAACCCCGGAGTGATGCCCAGCACCCGGAACCAGGTGAAGCCGGCGGCGATGAGCAGGATCGTGCCGACCGTGGTCATGATCAGGCCGTACTTCAGGTTGTCGAGCACCGAGTACTGGCCCGTGGCGAACAGGATGATGTTCGGCTTGGCGTTGATCGGCAGGGCGATCACCCAGTCGATCGTGAAGGCCGCGGGCAAGGCGAGCCACAACGGGTCGAAGCCCAGGTTCTGGGCGATGGCGATGACGAACGGGATGAAGATGAGCGTCCGCATCGTCTTGCTGGTGAAGAAGATATGGCTGTACATGTTGATGGCGATGACGATGCAGTACACCACCCAGAAGTTCACTCCCGGCTGGATGTCGAGCGCCGTGAACAGCCGATCGACCAGCCATCGCGCCGCACCCGTGTCGTTGAGGGCCAGCCCGCCGGCGTAGGCGCCGCACGAGAACAGCATCAGGTGCCAGGGGATGTCCGCCTCATTCCACTTCAAGAGCCCGAGCTTCGGCGCGAGCGCGATGACCGCTCCCAGGAACGCAGCCATCACCGCCGAGATCTCGAAGCCGAACAGCGACATGTGCAGCTTGTCGGTGACCCAGAGCACGATCACCATGCCGAAGATCGCCGCGGCCTTCTTCTCGGCCGTGCTGACCGGCCCCATCTCGCGCAGCTTCTCCTGCATGCGCTCGATGCCGCCCTCGACGACCGGCGTCTGCTGTTCGGCGGGGACGCGGAAGACGAATCGCGGCCCGATCCACCAGCTGATGACCATGGCGGCCACCACCACCGGCAGGGCGGCGAAGAACCAGTCCGTGTAGTAGACGCGGCTGCCGCCCATCGACAGGATGAAGGCGACCGCGATGAGGTTCGCATTCGATCCGGTCATGTATGCGCTCGACCCGAAGTCGATCGCCTGCAGGTTCTGCAGGAACAGGTTGCGGCCGAAGTTGTTGGGGCTCCGGTTGCTGGCCCCGTAGATGCTCGCGACCACGAGCATGACCGGCAGCAGGATCGCCGCGCGGGCCGCCGTCGCCGGAATGAACGCCGCCAGCAGCAGGTTCAGCGCGAAGAAGGCCGCCAGGATCCACTTCGACGTGCGCCCGAACCGGACGATCATGGCCAGCGCGATGCGCTTCGCCAGGTTGGTCCTGACCAGCATCGACGAAAGGATGAAGGCGAGCACGTTCAACCAGATGACGCTGTAGCCGAGGACGCCCAGCACTTCGTCCTCGGACCAGCCGTTCAGGAAGACGAGCATGGCCATCAGGAGCAGGCTGGTGACGTAGGTCGCGAACGGCTCGGTCACCCACCACACCAGCGCGGCGGCGAAGCAGGCGATCACGACCTGCCCGCCGGTCGTAAGGCCTTCGGGAGTCGGCATGTAGAAGAGGGCCAGGAATGCGGCGACCCCGGCCGGGAACCCGAGGTACTTCATCCACCGCTCGCCTGCGGTGGACTGCTTTTCCGGGACGTCGCTCAGCTTGCTGCGCGAGAGATCCAGGATTTCGTCGATCCGTCCGAGGGCTGCCCTGATCGCGGAACCGCCGCCGTGGCTCATCGTGCTAGCCCCGCCACGTCGTGTACGGGTTCGCGATCAGGTTGCTGTTGAAGTAGCGCGGGTCGCCCGTGACCTCTTCGCCCACCCAGTCGGGACGGGTCACGGCCTGGTCCTCGGACTCGAGCTCGCACTCGGCGACCGTCAGGCCCGCGTTCGCACCGTGGAACTCGTCGATCTCCCAGGTCAGGCCGCCGAACGGGACCTTGTAGCGGGTCTTCTCGATCAGCGGCTGCTCGCACATGTCCAGCAGGCTGCGGGCATCGTCCAGCGGGATCTCGTATTCGAATTCGGCGCGCGTCGCCCCGACGGTGATTCCCTTGATGGTCAGGGCCGCCTTCGGGCCCATCGTGCGAACCCGCACCACGCGCTCCTTGGCGGAACTCAGGTAGCCCTGCCGGAACAGCACCCCTTCGGCACCGGACTTGAACCCGTCCCCGAGGACCAGGTACTTGCGCTCGATCTCCTTGCCCATGGCCACCCTCCGTGTCGGCGTCGCGTTCGGGACGGCGCCGTCGTCCATGCATGTCGCCCCTGTGCACGTCCCGCCCCGCCGGATGCGGACGGGGGCGCGCCGGGCCTTTCCACGCAACTGCCGTGCCCGGCCGTTGCCGATTCCTAGCAGCATAATTGACAACGAGTTCCGGTTCTGCCATCATTTATCGGTCGGCGGTGCGGCGAAATCTCGCCGCCCGAGTGGCGACTGGCCGCCGGCTTCGCCGTTCCGGGGAGGTCATCGTGGACCAGCGCAGGCAGGCCTTCTGGGCCGGGATCGCCCTGGCGGTCGTGGTCGTGCTCAGCGGTCTGGTCTACCGCGATCTGATGGACATCGGCCGCTTCCACCGGGCCGAACCGGCCGCGAACGCGACGCCCACGGCGGGCCCCGTCATCGGCATCGGCGTGGTGTCACGCTTCGCGCCGAACCTCATCTATGCCGGCTACCAGCCCATCATCGACTACCTCAACGGTGGTGGCCCGTTCCGCTGCGAATTGCGGCCGAGTCCGAACTACCGCGACGCCGTGACACGCCTGCAGGAAGGTGACGTCGCGGCGTCCTTCCTGGGCGCCTGGATCACCCGCAGCCTCGGACCCGACAGCGGCCTGCGGCCGGTGCTCGCCCCCCGCAACGCCGACGGCGCCCCGACGGTGCACGACGTGCTGATCGTGCGGGAGGAATCGGACATCCACGGCGTGGCGGACCTCGCCGGGCGCCGGGTGGCGGTGCCGTCACAGGAATCATGGGCCGGCAACTGGCTGCAGGCCGAGGCCCTGCCGGGCGCCGGGCTCACGGTGGCCGACCTGGACACGCTTCGCCACTTCGACCACCATCAGACCGTGGTCTGGCGCGTCCTGCACGGGGACTTCGACGCGGGCGTCGTCAAGGAATCGGTGGCCCTGGATTTCCTGGCCGAAGGCCTGCGCATCGCCGCCGTGTCGCGCCCCATCCCTGCGCCCCCCCTGGTGGTGCGGGCCGGGGATCCGGATCCATCGGTCGAGGCCATCGCCTCGCTCCTGCTGGACCTCGACCCGGCCGACCCCGCCGACCGCGCCATGCTGGCGGGCTGGACCGCCGAGTTCGCCTGGGGATTCACGCGAGTCAGCTGGCTGGACTACGCGGCCGCCACGCCCACGGACGGCGCACCATGACCCCCCCGATCCACCGCCCCGCCAGCCTGCGCTTCCGCATCCTGGCGACGGTCGGACTGACCATCTGCCTGACCACGATGGTCCTGTCCTGGGGAATCCTCTACAGCTGGCGCGCGACGCTGGTCTCGCGCGAGGAAAGCCATGCCCTGGCGGTGGCCCGGGCCCTGTCGGTGGCCGTCATCGACGCGCTGATCTACTCGGAAATGGACCTCGACCGCTCCGAGGGCTTCCTCGACAACTACGTGCGCATGTTCGTCGTGCAGAACCCCCGGCTGCGCTCGATCACCGTCCTGGAC
>DAOPJF010000061.1:0-10304 GCA_035399525.1 Candidatus Krumholzibacteriia bacterium
CGTGCTCCACCGTCTCGGCCGTGGCCGCGGTCGAGCGCTGCACGTCGATGCCCGTCTCCTTCACGAAGGTCGTGGTCACCACGAAGAAGATCAGCAGCAGGAACACCATGTCGATCAGCGGACCCATGTTGATGTCCACCGCCCCGCCGCCGCGCAGGGTGCGCCGCACGTCGATCATCGCGCCACCGCCTTCCCGGCGCCCACGCGGCGCGCCAGCGCCGCCGTCGCCTCGTCCAGGCCGGTGCGCAGCGCCTCGGCGTGGCGCGCCAGCCGGTTCGCCATGATCATGCCGGGGATGGCCACCAGCAGGCCGGTCTGCGTGGTGATGAGGGCCACCGAGATGCCGCCCGCCAGCGCCCGGGCATTGCCGGTGCCGAACACCGAGATCACGTCGAAGGTCTCGACCATGCCCAGCACCGTGCCCAGCAGCCCCAGCAGCGGCGCGACCGCCGCCAGCACCGTGATGGGCGCCAGGCCGCGCTCGAGCCGCCGGCGCTGGCGCAGCGCGCACTCGCCCAGGATGGCCCGGTCCAGCTGCGGCCGGCCCGTGCGCTCGGCCAGGTACTCGCGCACCAGGCGCACCCGCAGCCCGTCGCGATCGGCCAGCGCGTCGGCATCGCCGCTCTCGACCACCGCCACGGCGGCGCGGCCGTCCAGGTCGCCGGCCGTCAGCGCCCGGAAGGCGCGCAGCCGGTCGATGATCAGCGTCCACATCACCACCGACACCGCCACCAGGGGCGCCATGATCCAGCCGCCCTGGCGCAGGTAGTCGGCGACCTCCAGCAGCGCGCTCATGCACCCGCCGCCTTGCGCCGCTGGATGATGTTGGTCAGGCGCACGGCCTTCTCCTCCATGTCGCCGATGATGTGGTCCGCCCGCCGCGACAGCCAGCTGTGCAGCAGCATCACGGGGATGGCCACGGCCAGGCCCAGCTCGGTGGTGACCAGCGCCTCGCTGATGCCGCCGGACATCAGCCGCGGATCGCCGGTGCCGAACAGCGTGATCACGCGGAAGGTGTCGATCATGCCGGTGACCGTACCCAGCAGGCCCAGCAGCGGCGCCACCGCGCCCAGCACCGCCAGCAGCGCGATGCCCTTGGTGATGCCCGGCAGCTCGCGCAGGATGGCTTCCTGCAGGGTGCTCTCGAGGCTCTCGCGGTCGTCGTCGCGGGCCTCGAGCCCGGCGCGGATGACCGCCGCCACGGGATTGCGCCCGCCGCCGCCCGCCACCAGCGCCGCGCAGGCCGCCCAGTCGCCGCGGGCCGCCAGGTCGTTGACCTGCCCCATCAGCCGGTCGGTGTTGCCGTGCACCCGCTGCAGCACCACGGCCTTCACCGCCACGATGCCCAGCGCCAGGGCGCCGATCAGCAGGATCGGCCAGACGATGGGACCGCCCTGCCGCAGCTGCTCGCCCAGGCCCAGCCGGTGCGTGGCCTGGCGCAGCGCCGCGCCGCCGCCCAGGTCCACGGGCACGTCGTCCGACGCGCCGTCGAGGTAGCGGTCCAGGGCCCGACGCACCCCGCGCGACGGCAGCTCGGGCAACGCCTGCAGCCGCCGCGCCTCGGGCGACCACAGCAAGAAGCCCGTCTCGCCGCCGTTGCGGTAGGCGGTGGCGAACCGGCCGACCTGCAGCACCGGGCCCGAGGTCTCGCGGCCGTCGCGGCCCACGTAGGGCGTCTCGGCCAGGGTGACCTGGCCCCCGCGCGCCATCTCGTCGAACAGGATGTCGGCCATGCCGGCGATGTCGTCCACGTCGGGGAAGTAGCCCGTGTCCAGCAGCTTGCCCACGCGGTCGATGCGGTCGGGGTCGGCCGCCGACAGCGCCGACGCCTTCAGCAGCGATTCGAGGTCGCGCGCGGCCAGGCGCACGTTGCCGCTCAGCTCGCGGAAGGCCAGCTCGCGCTGCGCCCAGCGCGCGGCCAGTTCGTCGCGCCGGGCATCGAGCCGAAGCTGCTCGCGATCGAGTTCGGCCAGCTCGCCGCGCAGCGCCGTGCGCCGCGCCTCGGCGGCGGCCACCGCGGCCCGCAGCGAGTCGCGGTCGGCGGCGATGCGCGTCTCGGCCGCGCGGGCCTCGGCCAGCGCCGCGTCGCGGTCGGCCTCGGCCTTCTTCACGGCGGCGCGCATGTCCTGGGCCGCCGCGGGCGCGGCCATCAACAACATGAGGAACACCAGGGAGAGCTTCTTCACGGCGCCAGCCTCCCGAGCGGCAGGTTGACCACCTCGACCGCCCGCAGGCGCGACGCCATCTCCACCGCCAGCCCGATGCTGCGTCGCTCGCCCGCGCCCAGCTCGGTCCACGCGGCGGTGCCGGGATCGTAGCACCCGGCGCGCTCGCCGTCGGGCGTGCGCCACATCAGCGCCACGCGCCCGACGCGCAGCACGTCCACGTGCAGCGCCTCGCCGCCGACCGTCACCACGTCGGGCACCACCTCGACGGTGCCGCCGTAGCCGGCCTCGACCTGCAGGGCCTCCAGCACGCGCCGCAGCTTCTCGGCCGCCGCGACGTCGGCCCGCGCCAGCACGGCGCGCAGGTCGTCCAGCCGCGTGCGGCGCTCGTCCTTCAGGAAGGGCAGGCTGCGGTCGATCGACGCCTCGAGCCGGCCCACCAGCACCTGCAGCGTGTCCTCGACGCCGGCCTGCAGGCGGTCGGCCTCGGCCAGGCGCCGCTCGAGCTCGGCCACGCGTCCGCCGGTCGCGGCCACGCGCTCGGCCGCGGCGTCGCGCCGCTGGGTCAGCCAGGCGGCCTCGGCCTCGGCGGTGCGCCAGCGCTCGAGCAGCACGGTCCGCTCGTCGGCCCAGGCATCCTGCTGCTGCTGCGTCGCGGCGCGGGTGGCGACGGCCTGCCCGGTCGCCTCCTTCAGCGGCGGTTCGTCGGCGAACGCGGCCAGCGTCGCCAGACCCGCCAACACGAGCGCGGCCGCCGCGGGTGCGGCGGCCGGTCGGATCGGCTGAAGCCGGAGCTTCGTCATCACGGATCGTTCCTTTCGCGCCGCGGCGGATCCCTCAGTCGATCAGCGGCGTGAACGAGTCGAAGAACTGCTGGAACTCGGGGTCGTCCCACAGGCCGCCCTCCAGCTTCCAGGCCGACAGCAGGAAGATGTCGCCCTGGTACAGCAGGCCGCGCAGCCAGGCCTGGCCGGCGCCGTCGGGACGCGCCGCCTGGATCTCGAGGCCCTCGATGCGCGTGCCGTCCGCCAGCTCGCGCCCGATGGGCTGCTGCCGCACGATGGTCACGCCGAGGGTGCGCATGTGCTCCTCCATGCGCGCGATCACCTGCTCGGGTCCGGGCATGCCGCCGTCGGCGGACTTCTCGTTCCAGACCACCGACACGGCGCAGCCGCGGCCGTGCTCCTTGTTCTGGTCGCACGACACGCTGTAGCCCGACACGCGCTCGAAGGGGTCGGCCTTCGGGTCGCCGGGATACTCGCGCCGCCGCAGCTCGCCGCAGCCGCTGGGCCAGGTCACCGAGAACTGCCCCTGCTCGCTGCGATAGTCGTAGGGTGCGGTGATCAGCTCGGGTGCGTTGTCACCCGTGCCGGACACCTGGCCCGACGCCGGGGCCACGGCCAGCAGGGCCGCCGCGGCGATGATGATCACGGTCTTCATGCGTCCTCCGGGAGGTCAGCGCCGTCGAGCAGGGCCTCGACCCGGTCGACCAGCTCGCCGAACAGCGCGACCACGTCCTCCAGGGGCCGGGACGTGGCCATGTCCACGCCGCCCAGGGCGATGGTCTCGACCGGGTAGCGGCTGCAGCCCGAACGCAGGATGTCCAGGTATTGTTCCCGCTCGGCCGTCCCGCCGCCCAGCACCCGCCGCGACAGCGCAACCGCCGCCGAGTAGGCGGTGGCGTACTGGTACACGTAGAAGTTGTAGAAGAAGTGGGGGATGCGCGACCAGGTCAACGGGCTGCGGGCCTCGTCGAAGACCACCTCCGGCCCCCAGTACTTCACCAGCAGCTCCTGGTAGACCGCCCCCAGCCCGTCGGCCGTCAGGGTTTCGCCCTGTTCGCCCAGCTGGTGGATGCGGTGCTCGAACTCGGCGAACATGGTCTGCCGGAACACCGTGTTGTTGATCTGCGACAGGTGGTAGTCCAGCAGGTACAGCAGCCGCGCCCGCTGGTCCGACTGCTTCAGCAGGTGGTCCATCAGCAGCAGCTCGTTGAACGTCGAGGCGACCTCGGCCGTGAAGATCGGGTAGTCGCCGTACACGTAGGGCTGGTGCTTCGCCGCGAGGAAGCTGTGCATCGAGTGCCCCAGCTCGTGGGCCAGGGTGAAGCTGTCGCCCAGCTGATCGGACCAGTTCAGCAGGATGAACGGCGGCGTGTCGTACACGCCGTTGCTGTAGCCGCCGCTGCGCTTGCCCGCGCTCTCGTGGACGTCGATCCATCCGCCCTCGATGCCCTCGCGCACCGTCCGCACGTAGTCGGCGCCCAGGGGCGCGAACGCGTCCAGCATCACGCCGCAGGCCTCGTCGTACGCGAACTTGAACTCGCCGTCCGGGAACAGCGGTACGGCCAGGTCGTACTCGTGCAGCACGTCCAGGCCCAGCACGCGCTTCTTCAGCGCCGTGTAACGGTGGATCACCGAGGTGTTCGCCGACACCGTGCCGATCAGCGCATGGAACACCGACGGCGGCACAGCATCGGGGTGAAGGGCCGCCTCGAGGGTGCCCGCGTGATCGCGCGCCTGGGCGTAGAACACGTGGTTCTTCACGTTGGCGTCCATGTTCGCCGCCAGCGTGTTCTTCATGGCGCCGTACGCGTCCAGGAAGGCCTCGTAGGCCTCGCGCCGCACGCGGCGGTCGCGCGACTTCAGCAGCTTCTGGTAGCGCCCCTTGGTCAGCACCACGGGCTTGCCGTTCTCGCCGGTGATGGACGGGAACACCAGGTCGGCGTTGTCGAAGGCGTTGAACACCTGGCTGGCGCCGCGGGCCATCAGGCCGGCCGACGCCAGCAGCGCCTCCTGCTCGGCGGGCAGCGTGTGGGCGCGCGCCCGCTGGATGTCGTCGAAGTGGTGCGCGTACAGCGCCAGGCCCGGCTCCTCGGCCATCAATGCGGCGAAGCGGTCCGCCGGCACCGCCAGCACCTCGCTGTCGAACCACGACACGGCCTCGGCGAAGCGCACCGCCAGGCTCGAGACGCGGCCGCGGCGCGCCGTGTTCTCGCCGATGCGGGTGTCCTCGTCGCTTTTCATGCCGGCATAGACCAGGGCCTGCTCGAGCTTGCGCCGGGCGGCGTGCATGGCCTCGACCGCGCGCAGAAGCGCCGCACCCGATCCGGCCAGGGTGCCCTGCAGGGCGGCCAGCCCGGGCAGGGCCGCCTCGACCTCGGCATAGCAGGCCTCCCAGGCCGTCCAGTCGGGGAAGATGCGGTCCAGCCGCCACTTGTAGCGATCGTCGATGGCCGAGCGCTCGACGGGCGAGCCGCCGGCGCTGGCCTCGTCGTCGTCGTGAAGGCCGCCGGGACGGCCGGGCGCGTAGGGACGGGTCATGGAGTCGGGGTGTCCTTTCCGGCGGCGCGCAGGTGCACCGCACCAGCGGCCAGAATAGGACAACGGGCCGGGGAATGCCAACGGTTCGCGGCGGGGGCGCGGGTCAGATCGCCGGCGTGGCGATCCCGTCGAGGCAGGCCGACACGTCCGAACGCACGGCCGCCAGGTTCAGCGGCTTGGCCAGGAACCCGACCACGCCCAGGCGCAGCAGCTCGCCGATCTCGCGGCCGCTGACGATGCCCGAGGTCACCAGGATGGGCATGATCCGCAGGTCCGGGTCCGACAGCACCACCTGGGCCAGCTGGCGGCCGTCCATGACCGGCATGACGATATCGGTGATCAGCAGGTCGAAGGGCTCGGCCCTGAGGGCTGCCAGGGCTTCGAGGCCGTCGCCGCAGGATACGACCTGGGCACCCACCGGCTTGAGGATCGCCTCCAGCAGGTGGCGGATCGAGGCGTCGTCGTCGGCGATCAGGATGCGCTTCATGCCCTTGTCCCCCCGGCCTTCCGGCCCCGGTCCCCTCAGCTGGCCCTCACCGCCGGCTCGAGGCCCATGTCCTTCAGGGTCTCGATGAACCGACGCTTGTCGATCGGCTTGGTCACGTAGCCGTCGGCCTGGGCCGCGAAGGCCTCGGCGACGGATGCCTTGTCCTCGAGCGCCGTCGTCATGATGACGCGCGTCGCACTGCCGCCGCCCTGGCTCGCCTCGAGCCTGCGGATCTCGCGCAGCGTCTCCTGGCCCGACAGGCCGGGCATCATGATGTCCAGGCACACCAGGTCGTAGGGGGCCTTGCCGGCCAGGGCCTGGCGCACGGCGGCCACGGCCTCGTTGCCGTTGACCGCCACGTCGCATTCCCCGAAGCTCTCGAGGTAGCGGCAGATCAGGCGACGGCTGATGAAATCGTCCTCGACGACCAGGATGCGCATAGCGTTCTTGTCCTCGTTTGCGCCGGCGGGACCAGCGGGGCGAACGGTTGGTGATCCACGATGTAGGCATCGACCAGGAATCCTGCTGTCTTGAATAATTCCTTCCGGTTTCGGTAACTTCCCCCGGCCCGAGGTGTTGGAGCCGGGATGGGGCGCCCGGTGGACGCGGCCGCCCCGCTTCATAAATGGAGTGGATCCATGGGTTTGTTCGGAACGATCCTCGGCGGCGTCCTTGGCTGGACCCTGGGCGGACCGCTGGGGGCCATGATCGGCGGGGCCCTGGGCTCGAACATCGGCGTCGGTTTCGAGGGCCGAGCGGGCCACCCCGGCGCCCGCACGGGTCCGGGGGCGGCCTTCGGCCCGCGCCCCTCCGCCCGCACCGCCTTCGACCCTGTGGCCGCCCAGCAGGCCTTCCTGACGGCCGTCATCAGCCTCGCCGCCAAGGTGGCCAAGGCCGACGGCCACGTCAGCGAGGCCGAGGTGCGCCGCTTCGACGCCTTCCTGGCCGGCAGCCTGGGCATGCCGCCCGAGGAACGCCGCATCGCCGCACGCATCTTCAACCAGGCCCGCGACTCGGACATCCCGGCCGAGGACTTCGCCCGGCAGATCCGCTCCATCCTCGGCCACCAGCCCGCGCGCATGCGCGACATCGTGTCGCTGCTCGCGTCGGTGGCCATGGCCGACGGCGGCCTCGATCCGGCCGAGGAGCGCCTGATCCGCTCCATCGCCCGCGAGCTGGGCCTGGGCGCCCGCGAATACGACGAGGCCATGGCCATGTTCAACCCCACGGCCAGCCTCGACGCCGCCTACGCCACCCTGGGCGTCGAGCCCACGGCCAGCGACGCCGAGGTGAAGAAGGCCTACCGCAGGCTGGCCAAGGAGTACCATCCCGACCTGCTGGCCTCCAAGGGCATGAGCGACGATTTCAAGAAGTTCGCCGAGGACAAGATGAAGGCCATCAACGAGGCCTACGCCGCCGTCGAGAAGGCCCGGGGGAAATAGCCGTGCCCGAGCTGCCCGAGGTCGAAAGCGTCGCGCGCGCCCTGCGCCGCAACCTGGAAGGCCGCCGCCTGACGCGCCTCGAGGCGCCGTTTCCCGGCGTGCTCGACCAGCCCCTGCGCACCACGCGCCGCGCCCTGGTCGGCAAGACGCTGACCGGCGTGCACCGCCGCGGCAAGTACATGATCCTGGCGTTCGCGGGCGAGGGCGGCGCCGATCCCGCCTGGCTGATGGTGCACCTGCGCATGACGGGGCAGATCTTCATCCTCGAGGGCTACGTGCCCGACGCCCACGTGCACGTCAGCTTCGACTTCGACGGCCTGCCGGTCCACTACCGCGACATCCGCAAGTTCGGCCGGCTGACGCTGGTCGAGCATGCCACCGAACCGAAGGCCCTCGACCACGTGGGGCCCGACATGCTGACCGTGCGCTGGCCCGAGTGGCGCGCGCGCATCGGCCGGCGCACGGCGCCCATCAAGGCCGTGCTGCTGGACCAGGGCGTGGCGTCGGGCCTGGGCAACATCTACGTGGACGAGTGCCTGTTCCTGGCGGGCGTGCGTCCCACCACGCCGGCCAGCGACCTGGACGACGCGGCGCTGCGCGAGGTGCTGCGGCGCGCGAAGCAGGTGCTGCGCCTGGCCATCGACCACGGCGGCACCACGTTCCTGAACTTCACGGACTTCTACGGGAAGCCCGGCAACTTCCGGCGCAAGCTTCGGGTCTACGGGCGGGCGGGCGAGCCCTGCCGCACGTGCGGCGGCGTGCTCGCGAAGACGACGGTGGCCGGGCGCACGAGCGTGTTCTGCCCGGCCTGCCAGCGCTAGACGCAGGAGTCGGGTCGCGGCAGCCCCGCCACGCGGCAGGCGGTCTTCGACGGCCCGCCCGGGAACAGCTCGTAGATGCGCTGCAGGTTCATCCCCACGCCTTGGCACAGCACGCGCACCATGGGCGCGGTGCCCTTCTCCTCCTGGAACTCGCGCAGGAAGTCGATCACGGCCCAATGGTCGTCGGTCAGGGTCGCGATGCCCTCGTCGGCGGCCAAGGCCGCGGCGATGCGCTCGTTCCACTGGTCGAAGTCGACCAGGTAGCCCTTGTCGTCGACCTCGACGTGGATCTTGCCGTGTTCGAACAGGGGCATCGGTCACGCTCCTTGGCGGCGGGCGGCGGCGCGGCGCCCCGTCCGGACGCCGCGCCGTTACCATGGCACATCGGCGGCCGCGCCGCCAGCCCTGCGGCTCAGCGCGGCTTCACCGCGCCGAACCGCCGGTACAGGGGCGGCAGCACCAGCAGCGTCAGCGCCGTCGAGGTCACCAGGCCGCCCACCACCACCGTGGCCAGCGGCCGCTGCACCTCGCTGCCCGTGCCGTGGGCGAACAGCAGGGGAATCAGGCCCAGCGCCGAGGTGATGGCCGTCATCAGCACCGGCCGCACGCGCATCACCGCGCCCTGCACCGCCGCCTCGGCCGCGCCCAGGCCCGACGCCGCCAGCTGGTTGCAGCAGGTGACCAGCACCATGCCGTTCTCCAGGGCGATGCCCAGCAGCGCGATGAAGCCCACCGACGCCGGCACGGACAGGTTCTGCCCCGTCAGCCACAGCGCCCCCGCGCCGCCGACCAGGGCCAGCGGGATGTTCAGCAGGATCAGCGCCGCGCTGCGCACCGAGCCGAAGCTGGCGAACAGCAGCAGGAACACCAGCCCCAGCACCGCGGGCACGACCACCGCCAGCCGGCGGTTCGCCTCCTGCTGCAGCCGGAACTGCCCGCCCCAGGCCACGCGGCTGCCCGGCGGCAGTGCGACCGCGGCGGCGATGGCCTCGCGCGCCTCGGCCACGAACGAACCGATGTCGCGCCCCTCGACGTTGCACTGGATGGCCACGAACCGCTGGTTGTCCTCGCGCGTGATCTGCCGCGGTCCGACGATCTCCTCGATGGAAGCCAGCTCGCGCAGCGGCACGCGCACGCCGTCCGGCCCGGCCACCAGCACGCGGGACACCGCGTCGGCGTCGGCCCGCGCCTCGGGGACGTAGCGCACGACGATGTCGGCGCGCCGGACGCCCTCGTAGACCTGGCCCGCCACCTCGCCGCCGACCGCCGCGCGGACGGTCTCCTGCACGTCGCGGACGTTCAGGCCGTAGCGGGCGATGGCCTGGCGGTCCACCCGGATCAGCAGCTGCGGCGCGCCCGCCACCTGGTCCACGGCCACGTCCGCCGCCCCGGGCACGCCGCGGACCACGTCGGCGATGTCGGCCGCCTGCCGCGCCAGGACCTCCAGGTCGTCGCCGTACACCTTGATGGCGAGCTGCGCGCGCACGCCCTCGAGCAGCTCGTCGACCGCCGACTCGATGGGCTGCGTCAGGGCCGCCAGCACGCCGGGCACGTCGCCCACGCCGGCGCGGATGCGCGCCTCGATGCCGTCCTGCCCGCCGGGCACCGCCGCGGCGGCCTCGGGATCGAGCAGCACGTACATCTCGGCGCTGTTGACCGGATCGGTGTGGGCGCCCACCTCGCCCCGCCCGATGCGGCTGACCACCTCGCGCACCTCGGGCAGCGCCATCAGGCGCCGCTCGACGATCAGGGTCAGGCGCCGGCTTTCCTCGAGCGCGATCGACGGCGCCATCGTCAGGCGCACGACCACCGTGCCCTCCCGCAGCCGCGGCGTGAACTCCGACCCCAGGCGCGGCACGACCGCGGCGCCGGCCGCCACCAGCGCCGCGGCAGCCACGACGGCCAGCCACGGCCGCGCCACCAGGAACCCCACGACCGGCCGGTACCCCGCCTGCAGCAGGCGCACGGCGACGGCGTCCCGCGGCCGGGCGCCCTCGCGGCTGCGGGGCGGCCGCATCAGCACGCTGCAGAAGGTCGGCGCGAACAGCAGCGCGAACAGCAGCGAC
>DAOPJF010000062.1:0-10253 GCA_035399525.1 Candidatus Krumholzibacteriia bacterium
CCGAGGCGGCGGACCGCTTCCCGGCCGGGCGATGCCTGACGACGGGCAACCCGGTGCGGGCCGCGTTCGCCGGCCAGGCGCCGCCCTATCCGCCGTCGTCGGGCGGCCCCCTGCGCGTGCTGGTGTTCGGCGGCAGCCGCGGGGCGCGCACCCTGAACCGGGCGGCGGCCGAGGCCGCCGCGACGTGGGCCGGGCGCGCGGGCCTCGAGCTGCTGATCCAGACGGGGCCGGCCGACCACGCCGGCACCGAGGCGGCGTTCACGGCTGCCGGGGCGGATCCGCAGCGCGTGCGGGTGGTGCCCTACATCGACGACATGGCGTCGGCCCTGGCGGCGGCCGACCTGGTGGTGTGCCGCGCCGGGGCGATGACCCTGGCCGAGCTGCAGGCGGCGGGGCGGCCGGCGGTGCTCGTGCCGTTCCCCTTCGCGACGGACGACCACCAGCGGCGCAACGCCGAGTCGTGCGCCGCGGCCGGCGCGGCCGAGGTGCTGCTGGATGCGGACTGCGACGGCCCGGCCCTGGTGAAGACGGTCGACGTGCTGCTGGGGAACCGGGACCGGCTGATGGCCATGGCCCGGGCGGCCCGCGGCCTGGCCCGTCCCGACGCCGCGCGCGCCATCGCGCGCGACCTGTTGACCATCGTCGGGCGTCCCGCGGGGACGACCGCCCCGACCCCCTGATCCGCCGGGACCGGCGGGCAGCGAACGGAGAGCACGCCGTGTTCCGCAACACGCGACACATCCACCTGGTGGCCATCGGCGGCGTCGGCATGAGCGGCATCGCCGAGGTGCTGCTGAACCTCGGCTTCACCGTCAGCGGCAGCGACCTGCGCACCGGCGCGGTCACCGATCGGCTGGCCACCCTGGGGGCGACCATCTTCGCCGGCCACGACGCGGCCAACATCGAGGGCGCCGACGTGGTGGTGCGCTCGAGCGCCGTGACCGAGGCCAACTGCGAGGTGGCCGCCGCGCGCGCGCGGCGCATCCCCGTCATCCGCCGCGCCGAGATGCTGGCCGAGCTCATGCGCCTGAAGTCGGGCGTCGCGGTGGCCGGCTCGCACGGCAAGACCACGACCACCACGCTGGTGGCGGCGGTGCTCGCGGCCGGGGGGCTCGATCCGACGGTGATCGTCGGCGGGCGCATCCGCGCCATGGGCACCAACGCGGTGCTGGGCGGCGGCGACCACCTGGTGGCCGAGGCCGACGAGAGCGACGGCAGCTTCCTGCACCTGGTGCCCACGATCGCCGTGGTCACGAACATCGACCACGAGCACGTCGACTTCTACCCCGACCTGGCCAGCCTGTGCGCCACGTTCGCCGAGTTCCTGGCGCGCGTGCCCTTCTACGGCACCTGCGTGCTGTGCCACGACGATCCCGAGGTGCGCGGCCTGCTGCCGCACCTCGACCGCCGCGTGGTCACCTACGGCCTGAACGCCGGCGCCGACGTGACGGCCGAGGCCGTGGCCGCGCCCGACGGCGTGGGCCAGGCCGCGCGCGTGGTCGTGCGCGGCGAACCGGCCGGCGAGATCCGCCTGGCGCTGCGCGGCCGGCACAACCTGCAGAACGCCTTGGCCGCCGTGGCGGTCGGGCTCGAGCTGGGCGTGCCGTTCGCCGCCATCGCCGCCGGCCTTGCGGGCAGCCAGGGCGTGGGCCGCCGCCTCGAGGAGCACGGCGTGCACGGCGGCGTGCTCGTGGTCGACGACTACGGCCACCATCCCACCGAGGTGCGCGCGACCCTGGCCGTGGCCCGCGAGTACGGGCGGCCGGTGGCGGTGCTGTTCCAGCCCCACCGCTACAGCCGCACGCAGTGCTTCGCCCGCGAGTTCGCCGACGCCCTGGCCGGCGCCGCGGTCGTGGGCCTGTTGCCGGTGTACGCGGCGGGCGAGGATCCCTCCGTCGGCTGCGGCAGCGAGGCCATCGGCGACGCGCTGACCGCCATCGGGGGGGCCGCCGTCACGCTGCTGGGCGGCCACGCGGATGCGGGCGCCTGGCTCGACGCGCACGTGCCCGAGGGCGCGCTGCTGCTGACGCTGGGCGCGGGCGACATCGGGCGCGAGGTCGGGGCGCTGTGCGCGCACCTGGACCGCCGCCCGCGGGGACGCTGATGGGCATCGGGCGCGGCCAGCAGGGCGCCTTCGCCGTCCGGCGCCGGACGCGGCGGCCCCGCCGGCCGCTGGTGCTGCGCGCCGTCGTCGGCGTCGCGGCCGCCGCGGCGCTGGCGGCGCTGGGCTGGTGGCTGCTGACCTCGCCGGTGTTCGCCGTCAAGCGCGTCGAGACCGGCGCCTACCGCTTCACGTCGGCGACCGCGCTCGAGTCGGCCCTCGGCGGCCTGCTGGGCCGCAACATCTGGCGCGTGGGCCGCGCCGACGCCGAGGCGGCCCTGGCCACGCTGCCCTGGGTGCACGAGGTCAGGATCACGCGGCGCCTGCCGGCGACGGTCGGGATCGAGTTCACCGAGTGGCGGCCGCTGGTGGCCGTCTCGCCCGCCGATCCGCGCCCGGGCGACCCCGACCTGCTGGTGCTGGTGGGCGACGGACGCGTGCTGCCGTTCCCGGACCACCTGCCCGCTCCGGGCCTGGCCGAGCTGGTGGGCCTCGCGGCGCCCCGCGGGCCCGACGGGCGGCGCCGCCTGGACCCGGCCGAACTGCCCGCGGTGCTGGCGCTTCTGGGGGCGGTCGACGCCTCGGGGCTGGAAGCTGCGGCCCCGGTCGATTTTCTGGTTGCCCGCGCCGACGGATTCGCTATCGTCCTGCAGGACGGACGCGGCACCCTGCTGGTCGGGCGAGAGGAGTTCGCCGACCGGCTGCAGCGCTACATGATCGGCCGCGAGCACCTCGACCAGGGGCTCGAGATCGACCTGCGCTTCCGCGACAAGATCACCGTCCGTCAGCCGGACGCGCCGCAATCCTGACCGCGGCCGACCGGTCCCCGCCTCGCAGGGTTCGTCAGGACCGGAAGGAGCCGGCCACATGAGCCAGGGTCGTCTGCTCGTCGCTTGCGATTTCGGCACCACCACGTTCCGCGCCATCGCCGCCGAGATCAGCCCGGGCGGACAGCTCGAGGTGCTCGGCTGCGCCCAGGAGAAGGCCGAGGGCTTCCAGGACGGCGACTTCGTCAACCTCGCCGCCGGCAGCCGCTGCGTCGCGCGCGTCGTGCGCGCCCTCGAGAAGCAGTGCGACATCTACGTCTCGGGCTTCGTCTACAACATCGCCGGCAGCCACCTGCGCAGCGTGCGGGCCACGGCCCAGGTGCCCATCGGCCCGGGCCCGCGGCCCATCCGCGCGGCCGACGTCGACGAGGCCAAGAACCGTGCGCGCAGCATGGCCATCCCCTTCGACCACCGCATCCTGACCGTGACGCCGGTCGAGTACGCCGTCGACCGCGTGCGCGGCGTCGTCGATCCGGCAGGCCGGGTCGGCAGCCAGCTCGAGATGCAGGCCCACGTCATCACCGGCTCGCGCAGCGTGCTGCACAACATCGAGCGCGCCGTCGAGACCGCGCGCTACCGGCCGCTGGCCGAGGAGGTCGACGTGCTGGCCGCCGGCGAGGCGCTGGTGACCGCGGCCGACCGCGAAGCCGGCGCCATGCTGGTGGACATCGGCGGCCACGCCACCAACTGGGCGGTCTACCGCAAGGGCGCGGTCATCGCCACCGGCTCGGTGCCCCTGGGCGGGCACCACCTCAGCAGCGACCTGGCCCACGGCCTGCGCATCCCGCTGGACGAGGCCGAGGGCGTCAAGCGCAGCCGCGGCGTCGTGCTGCGCAGCCTGGTGGGCCACGTGCCCATCGAGGCGCTGTTCGAGAAGGAGAAGCCCGAGGACACGCCCGGCATCATCGCCGCGATCCTCGAGCCGCGCTGCGAGGAGATCCTGGCCTACGTGAAGAAGGACTTCGGCGACCGGCGCGAGCTGGCCAGCCTGGGGGCGGGCGTCATCCTGACCGGCGGCGGCGCGCGTTGCCGCGGCACCGCCGAGCTGTGCGAGGAGGTCTTCGACCTGCCCGCCGAGTGCCGCTGGGTGCCGCCGGTGCTGCGGGGCGCCGAGCGCCTGCCGCGGGGCCAGTGGGCCACCGCCATCGGCCTGAGCCTGTGCGTGGCCCGCGACACCGTCGACGCGGCCGCCGAGGGCGATCCGCGCGCGGCGGGGCCGGGCCTGATCGGGCGTTTGAAGGGCCTGCTCAGGCGGGGCGGCGGGGCCCCGGCGCCGGTCGAGCCCGAGGAACTCGAGGCCGAGGCCTAGTCCGGCGGGCCAGGAACACAGGATAGGCCCGTTTTTTCCCTTGGCGGGCCCCACGGGTTGTGGTACGAAGGGACCAGCAGGGCACGACGCCGGCGCCCACGGCCCGCCAGGACGGCACTTGGGTCCCACCCGAGACAGGGCCACGCCGGTTGCGGAATCCGCCGGGGACTCAGTCCCCGACGGCCCCCACTCACGGAGGAGGCGGGTGGCATGATGTTCGAATTCGCCGAGGAACCCGAGCGCCTGGCCGACATCAAGGTCGCCGGCGTCGGTGGCGCCGGCGGCAACGCCGTGGCGCGCATGATCGAGGCAGGGCTGGTGGGCGTGGAGTTCCTCGCCGTCAACACCGACCTGCAGGCCCTCAAGGGCTCCCCCGCCCACAACGCGATGCAGATCGGCGCGCAGCTGACCAAGGGCCTCGGCTCGGGCGGCAAGCCGCGCGTGGGCGCCGCGGCCGCCGAGGAGGACCGCGACACCCTCGCCGCGTCCCTGCGCGGCGCCGACATGGTCTTCGTGACCTGTGGCATGGGCGGCGGCACCGGCACCGGCGCGGCGCCGGTGCTGGCCGAGATCGCCCGCGAGCAGGGCGCGCTCACCGTGGGCATCGTCACCAAGCCGTTCGCCTTCGAGGGCCGCGTGCGCATGGCGCAGGCCGAGGAGGGCATCGCGCGCCTGCGCGCGGCGGTCGACACGCTGATCGTCATCCCCAACCAGCGGCTGCTGAAGGTCGTGCCCGCCAACACGAGCATGAACGACGCCTTCCGCATCGCCGACAACGTGCTGTACGAGGCCACGCGCGGCATCTACGAGATCATCTCGCGCCACGACCACGTGAACCTCGACTTCGCCGACGTCAGCACCGTCATGCGCGGCATGGGCGAGGCCATGATGGGCACCGGCCGCGCCAGCGGCGAGGACCGCGCGCTCAAGGCGGCGCAGCAGGCCATCAGTTCGCCGCTGCTCGAGGACGTGGACATCGCCGGCAGCCAGGCCGTGCTGGTCAACGTCCTGGGCGCGCACGTCGACCTGCAGGACACGGCGCAGGCCATGGAGTTCATCCAGGAGGCGGCCGGTCCCGAGGCGCACGTCATCTTCGGCTACGGCGTCGACGAGAGCCTGGGCGACACGCTGCAGGTGACGGTCATCGCCACCGGCTTCCGCGCCGCGGCGGCCCGCCCGGCGGTCCACGTCGCGGCGACGGTGGCGCCCGCGGTGCGCGAGCCCGAGCCGCAGCCCGAGCCGCGGCCCGAACCCGTGCGCACCGTCGAAGCGCCGGCGGCCGCCCGCGTCGAGGCGCCGCGCGCGCACGCGCCGTTCGAGTTCGAGCACGATCCCGCTCCTGCTGTAGCCACCGAGCCCACGCCCGAGGCGGCGGCCTGGACCGCGCCGCAGCCTGCCGACGACTCCGAGGATGACTTCGGGGACGAGGCGGTCGACCTCGCGTACGACGACGTGATCGCGGACGTCGCCGTCCCCGCCGATCCCGGGCCCCTGTGCATGGAGGCGGCCGCCGGCGAGGCGCCCGTCGACATGGTGCTGCTGGCGCCCGATGCCGGCGAGCCCGAGCCCGACGCGCTGGCCGGAACGGCGACGCCGTTCCTGCGCCGCGAGGCGCCCGCGCCCCGCGCGCCCGAGGCCGCGGCCGGCGAAGGCATGTTCCTGCGCCGGGTGGCGCGCCGCAGCATCGGCGAGATCGACGTGCCCGAGGCCGACGAGGCGGCGCCGCCGCTGCGGGCGCCCGAGCGGTCGACCGCATCGGGCTTCGGTCCCGATCGATCCAACGAGGACCTGAGCGCGCCGGCCTACAGCCGCAAGTACATGGACTGACATGACGCCGATCCTGGGCCGCTTCTTCCGCGGCGGACGCCACCAGGCCCACGCCGAGGGGATCGCGCTCCTGGAGGAGGGCCGCTACGCCGAAGCGGTGGCGCGGCTGCGCGAAGCCGCCCACGGCCGCGGCGATCCGGCGACGTCGCTGGCGGCGTCCCACTTCCGCCAGGCCCTGGTGGGAGAGGGGCGCCGCCTGCTGCGTGCGGGCGAGGCCAACGCCGCGCGCGCCCACTTCGCCGAGGCGGCCGAGCTCTGGCCGGTCTACCCCGACCTGCATGCCCTGCTGGGCGCGGCGCGCACGGCGCTGGGCGCCTGGGACGGCGCGTTGTCGGCGGCGCGGGCCGCCCTGCGCATCAACCCCGACTACATCGAGGCGCGCACGCTCGAGGCCGCCGCCCTGGCCGGCCTCGGCCGCGACCGGGAGGCCGCCGAGAGCCTGAACGCGCTGCTCGAGTCCGGGCGCCGCGTCGAGCACTGGCTGCTGGGGCGCCTGCAGCGCGACGGCGGCTACACGGCGGCGACGGTGCCGACGAACCTCGCCGACCTCGTGCTCGAGGCCGCCTCGGGCGTTTCGGAGAAGGAAGAGGTGGCCGCGGCGGTGGCCCTCTGCCGCGCGGGCCGGTGGGACGAGGGCCTCGAGCGCTTCGCCGCCCTGGTCGAGCGCCGTCCCCGCTACCCCGACTACCGCACTCGCCATGCCGCGGCCCTCTACCAGCTGCGCCGCAACGATGCGGCCCTGGCCGAGGTCGAGGCCGCGCTCGCCCTGAACGAGGGCTACCGCGCCGCGGCGGACCTCAAGGCCCTGGTGCTGGCCGACAGCGGCCGCGTGGCCGAGGCCCGCGCCTTCGCGTGCGGGGCCGACCATCGCGGCGGCGCCGGCGCCGGCGGCGGGGCGCACGAGGCCCTGTTCGCCGCCTACCTGCGCGGCGTCCTGGCCGTGCTGGTCGGACGGCCCGCCGAGGTGGCGCCGCTGCTGGCGCCGTGGCCCGACCTGCCGCGCTCGTTCGCCCGCGCGGGGCTGCTGCTGGCGGCGGCCGACGACCTCTGCGGTCGTCCCGACGCCGCGCTGCGGCGGCTGGAGGAACTGGCGGGCGAATGGACCGCCGAGCCGCTCTACGCCTGGCTGCTGGTGGGATCGCTGCGCCGCGCGGGACGGCTGCGCGACGCGGCCGCGGCCCTGGGCCGGTGGCCCGCGGCGTCCGGCGGCATCGACTGGCGGCCCCTGCTGCTGGAGGGGCACCTGGCGGTGGACCAGGGCCGCGAGCCGGCCCTGCCGGCGGGCCGCGACGCGGCGCCCGGCGACCCGGTCGTCGCCGGGGCCGATGGCCCCCGGCCCGGTGCCGACGCCTGGACCTTCCTCGACGCCCGCGCCGCCCTGCAACGGGGTGACGCGGTGCGGGCCCTGGCGCTGGCCGACGGCCTGGCGGCCGCGGGCAGCACCGAGCAGCTGGAGATCCTGCGCACGCGCGCCGCGGGACAGATGCCGAAGCCGGGCGCCTGGCAGCCGGCGGCCGTCACGCCCGACGCGCTGCTGCGCACGGCCGTACCCCTGCGGTTCGCGCGCGGCGACACCGACGCGGCCGTCGCGATGCTGGCGGCGCAGGGCCGCCTGCACCCGGACGATCCGGCCGTGTGCTGGCTGTCTCCGGGATTCTGGCTCGAACCGATCCGCGCCTGGATCGGCTGACCCTCGGCGGCGGACCGACGCGGGATCGGCGGCGGACCGGCGTGCGCTCAGCGCGCCTTGCTGGTCGCGGCCAGGCGTCCCACCTCGGCCGTCAGCACGTCCAGGTCGTAGGGCTTGCCCATGTAGGCATCGGCCTGGTACTGGAAGCCGCGGATGCGGTTTCGCTCGTCCTGGCTGGCGGTCAGGATCAGGATGGGGATGTCCTTCAGGTCGATCAGGCTGCGCACGCGCTTGAGGAACCCGAACCCGTCGAGCACGGGCATCATCAGGTCGAGCACCACGCAGTCGGGGCGCTGCTCCTGCACGGCGTTGAAGCCCAGCAGGCCGTTCTCGGCCTCGACCACCTCGTAGCCGGAGGACATGAGCTGCAGGCGCAGGATGGTGCGCAGGTCGGGATCGTCCTCGACCACCAGGATTCTGGGTTTCACCTGATCGCTCATGGCGTTATCATGATCCTTCCCCGGTGCCGGGCGGCCGGATGAGGTGCCCCGGGTTCCGCCCCCGAAGGGCGGGATCGGCCGGAACTCCGCCGGCCGTAGGCCGGTTTCATTCCGATGGATCGGCCGCCTTCGCCCGGACTTGAATGCCGGAATCGCGCGGCCCCGTTCCCGGCCCCGACCCGAGGTTGCTCCTTGACCCG
The DNA here is from genome assembly GCA_035399525.1 of Candidatus Krumholzibacteriia bacterium. GTDB lineage: Bacteria > Krumholzibacteriota > Krumholzibacteriia > LZORAL124-64-63 > LZORAL124-64-63 > JACZKN01. The sequence goes on from DAOPJF010000062.1 coordinate 8,395, forward strand.
CACAACCCCCGCGCCCACCGTCCGCGGCCGCCGGCATCGCCTGCCGGTGGTCGTCCTGGTCCTGCTCGTGCTGGCCCCCGCGGCGGCCGCCCTGGCCCAGGCCGCGTCCGGTCCGGCCCCGACCGCCGCACCCGGCGCTCCGGCCGACGACCCCTGCGTCCAGGGCAAGGAACTGTACCGGGCCGGGAAGATGCGCGAGGCCCGGACCGCGCTGCTGGCCTGCCTCGAGCGCGACGGCGCCAGGATCGAGACCCTGCTGCCGCTGACGGTGATGGCCGTGCGCGAGGGACGGGTCGACGAGGCCCTGGACTTCGGCGGCCGGGCCGCCAGCCTGGCGCCCGACGACCCCGAGGCCCGCTACTGGCACGGCCGGGCCCTGCTGCGGGCCGGGCGCGTGGCCGACGCCAAGGCCGAGTGGGAGGCGGGACTGCAGCTGACCTTCGACCATCCCGGCATCCTGGAGGGCCTGGCGCGCCTGGCCCTGCAGGAGGGCCAGAACGCCAAGGCCTACAACCTGCTGACCCAGCTGCAGCGCCAGGGCGTCGACGACGCCTGGCTGCACGGCCTGCTGGCGGAGATCGCCGCGGGCAAGGGCCTGTGGGACCAGGCCCTGGGCCACCTCGAGGACGCCATGGCCCGCGAGACGCCCGGGCCCGAGCAGCTGATCTCGGCCTCGGAGATGAGCATCCTGGCCGGCCAGCACGACCGCGCCGTGGGCTACTGCCGCCGCGCCGTGGCCCTGCAGCCGGGCGGGCGCACCTGGGGCTCGCTGGGCGAGGCCTTCTTCGCGGCCGAGGAGCTGGACTCGGCCCTGGTCTGGCTGCGCAAGGCCGCCGACGATCCGACCGCGCCGCCGCGCGTGCGCTTCAACCTGGCCAACGCCCTGGAGGTGGCCGGGCTCTTCGACGAGGCCGGCACGCAGTTCCGCGCGTTCCTGGCCGGCAGTCCCGACGACGCCATGGGGCACTTCAACTACGGCATCCATCTCGAGCAGGGCGAGCGGCCCGAGGAGGCGCTGGACCAGGTGGACCAGGCGCTGAAGCTCGACCCCGACCTGCTGAACGCCTACATCGTCAAGGCGCAGATCCTCGAGAACCTCGGCCGCTACGACGCGGCACTGTCGGTGGTGGGCATGCTCGGGGCGCGCGACCCCGGGGCGGCGCGCGAGCTGGCGGCCTGGGAGCAGCGGCTGCGCGACGCGCGCGACGGAGCGGACCAGCAGGCGGCCGCCGGCAAGATCCACCTGCTGCACATGGTGCTGGGCACGGCCGAGCTGGCGGAGCAGGTCCAGGGCGAACTGGCCAAGGGCGGCGACTTCGCCGAGCTGACGGTGCGCTACTCGCAGGGGCCGGCCGCGGCCAGGGGCGGGGACGTGGGCTGGATCGACCCGGCCCAGATGGCCGAGCCGCTGCGTTCGGCCGTCGAGCGCCTGGGACCGGACGCGATCAGCCCCCCGGTGGAGGCCGGGGGGCTGCAGCACATCTTCAAAAGGATCCGGTGACGGGACGCGCCGGTCAGACGACCTTCTTGACGCTGCCCGTGCGGATGCAACGGGTGCAGACGTAGCCGCGCACGACCTTGCCGTCCAGCTCGAACCTGATCTTCTGCAGGTTCGGCAGCCAGCGGTGCTTGGTCACGTTGTGCGCGTGACTGACCCGGTTCCCGTACTGCGGACCCTTGTTGCAGACCGAGCATTTCCTGCTCATGGTGGTCTCCTCCCGAAGTTGAATTCCAAGGCTGGGGAATTTAACATCCGGGATCGCCTACGGCAAGGACAGTTTCGCAGGGAAGCCCGACCATGGCCCAAGGCCTCGACCTCGCCACTGCCGTCCAGTTCCTCAAGGGCGTGGGCCCCGCCC
>DAOPJF010000063.1:0-10236 GCA_035399525.1 Candidatus Krumholzibacteriia bacterium
GGATCGAGATGCCGGGGAACAGGAAGATCGCCGCGAAGATCACGCCGCTGACGCCGCCCGACGCCCCCAGGGCGCGGTAGCTGCGGTCGCCGCGGTGCAGGGCCAGCGAGACCAGCGAGCCGCCGACGACCGCCGCCAGGTAGATCACCAGGAAGGCGCGCGCGCCGCAGACCATCTCGAGCGGCCGCCCGAACGACCACAGGCTGTACATGTTGAAGAACAGGTGGCCCCAGCCGGCGTGCAGGAACGCCGAGGTGACCAGGCGCTCCCACTGGCGGCCCTCGGTGATGGCCGTGGGCGCGAAGATCCAGCGCGCCACGAAGCCCGGGCTGCCGAAGCCGCGCATCGAGACGACGACGTTGGCCACGATGACGGCCAGGGTGACGGGGGAGGCGAGTTCGTTCATGACGGCAGACTAGCACGCCCCGACGCGTTCGGCCAGCCGCGCTCGCGGCCCGATTCAGGGCCGAAATCGTGCAGCGCCCGTGTTATGATGCGCCCATCGCCCCGACACCCGTCCGTCACCCCCGATCCCCAACCCGGACCGGCCCCATGAACCGCTTCCTGCTTCCCTTCGCCGTCGTCGTCTGCGGCGCCTCGGTGCTGGCCATCGAGATCCTCGGCACGCGCGTCATCGGCCCCTGGTACGGCGTCAGCCTGTACCTGTGGTCGGCGCTTATCACCGTGACGCTGGCCGCCCTGGCCATCGGCTACGCCCTGGGCGGACGCTGGGCCGACCGGGGCCCGAGCCTGGCGCGCTTCAGCCGCCTGCCCCTGCTGGCGGGCGCCTGGACCATGCTCGTGCCCTGGCTCAAGCATCCGGTGCTGGCGGCCAGCGAGCCGCTGGGCATCCAGGCCGCCGTGCTGGTGGCCGCGACGGTGCTGTTCTTCCCGCCGCTGGTGCTGCTGGGCATGGTCAGCCCCTACGCCATCCGCCTGAAGGCCGAGCGCCTGGAGGTCGTGGGCACAACCGCCGGCAACCTGTACGCCCTGTCGACCCTGGCCTCGGTGGTCGCGGCGGTGCTGACCGGATTCGTGCTCATCCCGCAGCTGGGCGTCACGCGGCTGCTGTACGCCACGGGCCTGGTGCTGCTGGCCACGGGCCTGGTGGTGCGCTTCGGCGCGCGCAGCGGCCGCACGGCCCTGGCCGCGGTGCTGCTGTTGCCCGTGTTCGTGGGCGGCATGGCGCGCACGGCGCCCGTCGACCGGCCCGATCCGGCGCGCGGCCTGCTGGACATCGCGTCGAGCCCCTACGCCGAGATCCGCGTGGTCGACCGCGAGGGCCTTCGCTACATGCTCATCGACGGCTCGCCGCACACCATCGCCGACCCCTTCGACTGGCGCTCGGACCTGGCCTACGTCGACGTGCTGGAGATCGCCAAGCTCCTGCACCCGGCGCCCGGCCGCCTGCTGCTGGTGGGCCTGGGCGGGGGCTCGGTGGCCAAGTCGTTCGCCGCCGACGGCTGGCAGGTCGATGCGGTGGAGATCGACCCGGTGGTCACGCGCATGGCGCACACGTGGTTCGGCCTGCGCGAGGACGAGGCCGCGGTGCACCACGACGACGGCCGGCGCTTCCTGGCCACCAGCGAACCCGGCGCCTACGACCTGGTGGTCATGGACGCCTACGGCAGCAGCTCGATCCCCTTCCACCTGGTCACCGAGGAGGTGTTCGCGCTCATCCGCTCACGGCTGGCGCCGGGCGGCCTGCTGGCCATGAACGTGGAGTCGGTGGGCTGGCACTCCCGGCTGGTGCAGGCGGTGGGCGCCACGGCGGCGCAGGTGTTCGCGCAGGTGCAGGTGCTGCCCATCGTCGAACCGCCGAGCGAGCTGGGCAACGTGGTCGTCCTGGCGGCGGACTGGGTGCTCGAACCCTTCGGCGAACTGCCCTCGGTGAACGACCGCTGGGGCGGCGCCTACAACCTGGTCCACGCCTGGGACAACCGCTTCGCCGCGCCCCGCGGCGGCGTCCCCGTCCTGACCGACGACCGCAACCCCGTGGCCCTGTGGTCGGGCAACGTCAACGTGGCGTCACGTTCGGTGGTGCACCGGTTCTTCGGCCGGGGCGGCGTCGACCGCTAGCCCCCGACCGGGCGCACGGGGCCGCACTCCTCGACCTCCACCGGCCATCCCTCGAGCACCGGCGGCAGCCACCCGCGCAGGTCGGGCGTCAGCACGGTGACGTAGATGCGCACGCAGGGCGCCCCGCCCGCGCTCTCCCCCTCGGCCACGCCGACGACGCCCGGCAGCGCGAGCAGCCGCAGCGCATGGGTCGTGACCGCCTCGGTCAGCGTCAGTCTGTGCGGCACGACGACCTCCCCGTGCGGACAAGCCGGCCCCGCATCCGCAGGGCCGGCCTGTTTCCGCGGCGCCGCAGCGCCGCGCCCGGTCACGCGTGCGACCTAGTTGCCCACCATCGTGGCGTTGAAGAAGTTCAGCACCTCGTTGATGGGGTTGGCGATGGCCGTCGTGCTCGAGCCGGCGAACAGCAGGCCCACCGCGCGGGGATTGCTGGTCACGTCCTCGACCATGAGCGAGCCCGAGTCGCCGCCGGCCAGGAACTTGCTGGCCTTGTTGGCGATGACGATCTGGCCGGTGTAGGTCTTGGTGAACGCCGAGCCGCCGGCGCACTCGTTCTCGTAGGCCACGCTGATGGTGGCGTTCAGGCCCGAGACCTTGCTGCGCGTCAGGCCGGTGGTGCGGCCGCTCTTCTTGACGGGCTGGTTCACGAACGCCGCGACGGTCTGCGCGCTCAGCGTGCCGATCTCGAGGATGGCGCCGTTGGGGTCGACCATGCCGCTGACGATGTTCGCCGTCGACGCGTCCACGTTCGAGCCGGGCAGCGAGCCCGAGACCACCAGGGTGGCCACGGTCTGCGCGGCGCTGGCGCTGCAGTTGATGTCGATCAGGCCCGGCTGGATGACCGGGTCGCCGGTCTGCGAGCGACGGCCGTTGCCGCCGTTGACGATGTCCGCCTCGAACACGTGGTAGTTGCTGAGGATGCGCTTCTGGCCGCCGACCTGGATCAGCGAGCCCAGCGTGCCGCCGCAGCAGTAGCCGTTGGCCAGGTCATAGGACCAGCCGCCCGAGGTGCCCAGCTGGATGGGGGTCGACTGCTTGGCCGTGTGGCTGACGCCGCCGCCGCCGCCACCGCCGCCGCCCGGCGCGCCGCGCATGGCGACGATGCGGTCGGTCAGCAGCACCTGCACGGGCACGCCGTCGAGGTTCGAGGGCATCTGGGTGACGGCCTTGTCCGAGGTCACCAGCAGCAGCACGGCCGGCCGGCCGTCCTCGCCGAGCGTGGTGGCCGTCCCGATCACGTCGGGCGAGGCCATCAGGGCCGGCGTGTAGCGCTCCTGGATGCTCATCGTCGCCCGCAGGTCGGGGCTGTTGTCCTGGGGCGCCTGGCTCACAGGCGTGGTGGGCGTGGTGTCGTCGTTCGAGCAGCCGGCGAAGGCCACCATAAGCAGCGCAGCCAGCACGGCGAAGGTGATGGTGCGCGAGCGCAGCGTCATCATGCGACGGACCCCCTTCAGGGATGGGTAAGGAGTGGCGAGACTCCGTCGGAACCGGAGCAGGAAAGATCCTATCGCATTACCGTGATATTCGTCAATCGGCTTTGAATAATGTTTTCAATTTATCAGGTCTCTGGCAGGAAGGGCCGGTACGACTCGCGCCGCATGGCGTCGGCCAGTGTGGCGATCTCGGCCGACGGGACGTCCAGGTGCAGCAGCGCCTGGCGTACAATCTCAAGTCCCGCTTCCAGTTGTGGAAGCACGACCTCGTACACCCCCAGGCTGTGAAGGTCCGCCAGCGACCCCTCGGACTCGGCCCGCGCCACGATGTGCAGGTCGGGCCTCAGCCCGCGCGCATGGCGCACCACCGCCAGGGTGGTGGCCGGCGCCGGCGCGGTGACGATCAGCAGCCGCGCCTCGGCCAGGCCCGCCGCGTCCAGCACCACGGGTTGGGTCGCGTCGCCGTAGATGACGCCCACCCCGCCGCGACGGCAGGCCTCGAGGCGGTGCTGGTCCAGCTCGATGGCCACCGACGGCAGGCCCAGCCCGTCGAGCACCCGCACCACCGCCTGGCCCATGCGCCCGGCCCCCACCACCACGACGTGCCCGTGCAGCCGCTCCCGGTCCAGGTTGATGGTCTGCAGGGGATCGTCGCGGCGCCGGCGGCGCAGCACGCCGTACACCGGCGCGGTGGCCCGCGACACGAACGGCGTCAGGAACATGGTGACCAGCGCCACCGCCAGGATGGTCGCGTACAGGTCGGGCCCGATGCTGCCCGCGGCCACGCCGACGCGCCCGATGACGAACGCGAACTCGCCCGCCTGGAACATGGTCAGACCCAGCGCCAGCGGAATGACGTTGCCGTAGCCGAAGGCGCGGCCGATGCCCGCGCAGATCAGCCCCTTGGCCAGGGACACGACCACCACCAGGCCCAGCACCAGGCCGAGGTGGGCCCGCAGGTAGGCCGGATCCATGAGCATGCCCACCGACACGAAGAACAGCAGGCCGAACAGGTCGCGCAGGGGCACGATGTCGCTGAGCGCCTGGTGCGCGTGGTCCGACTCGCTCAGCACGATGCCCGCCACGAACGCGCCGAAGGCGAAGGACAGCCCCACCTGCCAGGTGGCGTAGCCGATGCCCAGCCCCAGGCCCGCCACCGCCAGCAGGAACAGCTCGCGCGAGTTGTGCAGGGCGATGGCGCGCAGCAGCCGCGGCAGCACCCGCGTGCCCACCAGCAGCATCAGCGCCAGGAACACCGCCGACCGCACCAGGGCCCAGCCCAGGTCGGGCAGTCCCGCCTGCAGGTCGGTCAGCCGCGGCAGCAGGATCAGCAGCGGCACCACGGCCAGGTCCTGCACCAGCAGGATGCCGATCATCACGCGGCTCGACAGGGTCCCCAATCGGCCCTGCGCCTGCAGCGTGCGCAGGATGACCATGGTGCTCGACAGGGACACGCAGGCCCCGAACCACACGGCGTCGGTCCACGGCCAGCCCAGCGCCAGGCCGCAAGCCGCCCCCACGCCCACCGTCAGCACGATCTGCAGCACGCCGCCGGCCACGGCCACCCGGCGCACCGGCTTCAGCTCGCGCAGCGAGAACTCGATGCCCAGGGCGAACAGCAGCAGGGCCACGCCGATCTCGGCCAGCAGCTCGACCTCGTGCGCGTCGGAGATCAGCCGCCCGCCGGTCACGGGCCCCAGCACGATGCCCGCCAGGATGTAGCCCAGGATCAGCGGCTGGCGCAGGCGCTGGGCCAGCAGCCCGCCCGCGAACCCGGCGCTGACGATGACGGCGATGTCGGCGGCGATGCCCACGAACAGGAACCTCCCGGCGCGCGACGTGCGCACCGGGAGGCATTAAAGCACAACTTGCGTCCGGGCGCCCCTGCCCGCCGGTCAACCGCCGATCGAACCGAACGAGACGGCCATCTGCAGCCAGGTCCGGTTGGGCATCGCCCGCAGCCCGATCTCGTGCTCGAGCCGTATCTCGAGGCCCGTCTCGACGACGTACCCGCCGCCCAGGCTGATGCGGCGCGTGCAGTCCGACCCGGACGATCCGCAGTCGATCGCGTCCCAGCGCGCGAACCCGTAGACGCGGTCGAGGTCGACGATGCCCTGCGCGTAGGCGCCCTTGTTCACCGTGCTGTAGGGGGTTCCGCAGTCGGTGACCTGCCGCAGGTACTCGGCCGTCAGCGCCAGCGGGCCGAACGTCGCCTGCAGGTCGGCGCCGGTCAGGTCCATGACGTGCTCGTCGGCTTCGTCGCGGAAGGCCGCGGCCGACACGCCCGCCTCGAACACGCCGAGAAGCGCACCCAGCCGGCCGCCGTAGGCCTGCTCGATGGGTCGGGGATCGGGGTTGCCCGTGTTGCCGCGGCCCGCACCCGAGCCGTTGAGCAGGTAGGCATCGGCCGCGAACGCACCCTTCCGCAGGTGCAGGTTCACGCCCTGGTCGTTCCATCCCTCGTGGGTGCCGCGGGTGGTCAGCGGTGCGGTCACCAGGCGCCGGTCGATGGACGCGTAGACCCGCCAATCCACCCCGAAACGGACGTCGAACTGGCCGGCCATGAGCGCCGCCCCGAAGTCGTCGCCATCGGCGAGGGCGTACTCGGCCGAGAGCACCGCCAGCGCGAAGGTCGCGGCCTCGGGGTCGTAGGCCACCGCCATGGCGGCCGTCGCGCGCGGCGCGATCACGCCCTCGAGGTCGACCTCGGCCTGGTTGACGCGGAACTGCTCCCCGGCCTCGTCCTTGTGCAGCGGCGCCAGCAGGTCGGCGAAGGCGCTGATGGCCAGGTCCGGACCGTCCCCGTCCTGCGCGGCGGCCGGGACCGCCAGCAGCAGCAGCGCCAACATCGTGGTGATTCGTCCCGTCATGATGCTTCCCCCTCCTGGCATTGCGGTCCGGTTCAGAACGCCATCAGCTCGGCGAACGCATCCTCGTCGAGGGTCTCGACGGACGACGGCGATGCGGCGGGCGCCGACGCCGCCCGCAGGCGGGGCCGGGCCGCGGCCGGGGCGGCCGTCACGGCGCCCGATCGCGTGCCCTCGACGACCTGGCGCAGCGTGCCGACCAGGTTCTGCATCTCTCCGGCCTGGGCCGACAGCTCCTCGCTGGCCGAGGCGGTCTCCTCGCTGGCCGCGGCGTTGGTCTGGGTGATCTGGTCCACGTGGGTCAGGGCCTGGTTCACCTCGCCGATGCCGCGGGTCTGCTCCTGGTTGGCCTGGGCCACGACCCCGACCAGCTCGTCCATCTCGGCCACGGCCTCGATGATCGAGGCCAGGATGTCGCCGACCTCGCTGCTCTCGCGCACGCCGTCGTCGGCGTGCTCGCGGGCGCCCTGGATCAGGGCCGAGGTCTCCTGCGCCGCGGTCGCGCTGCGCTGCGCGAGGTTGCGCACCTCCTCGGCCACCACGGCGAAGCCCTTGCCGGCGTCGCCCGCGCGGGCGGCCTCGACGGCGGCGTTCAGGGCGAGCAGGTTGGTCTGGAAGGCGATCTCGTCGATGGTGCGGATGATGCGCGCCATGTCGTCGCTCGACACCTTGATGTCGTTGATGGTGGCGGCCATGCGCTCCATGGCCTCGCTGCCCTTCTGCACCCGGACCAGGACGTCCTTGGCCACGGAGCTGGAACGCCCGGCGGCCTCCGAGTTCTGGCGCACGGTCGCGGCCATCTCCTCCATCGCGGCGCTCGACTCCTCGAGGTTCGCCGCCTGCGACGTGGCGCTCTCGGCGATCTCGTGGCTGGCGCCGGCCACCTGCGAGGCGGCGGCGGCGATCTGCTCGGCGCCCTGGCGCAGCGAGCCGATGGCGCGGTTCAGCGGGCCGGTCACCGAGCGCGTCACCACGATGCCGATCAGCACGCCCAGCGCGAGCGCGGCGGCCACGATGCCGATCATGGCCGTGGTCGAGCGGGTCACCGCGGCGGCGCCGAGGTCGCGGGCCTCGTCCATCTCGCCCGACGCGGCCTCCTCGACGCCCCGCAGGGCGACGATGGCCTTCTCGGCGGCGGCATCGAGCCGGGCCATCGCGTCGTCGACGGCGACCGACGCGCCGACCATCGCGTCCTGCGCATCCATCAGCACCTTGGCCTGGGCCTGGAAGCGTCCGTGCCGCGTGTCGAGATCCTGCACGACCGCGATCACGGCCGGATCGGCGGCCTTGACCACGGTGACGCCCTCGACCTCGCCGCCCTCGAGCACCGCGGCGACGCAGGCGTCGAAGTGGCTGACCTCATTCGCGTACTCGCGGCGAAGCTGCGCCAGGACTTCCGGATCGCGCGCCTGGGCGAACTCCTCCATGATGATGCGGGTCTCGGCCATGGCGACCTTGATCTCCATGGTCATGTCGGCCAGGGGCATGTCCTCGCGCAGGATGGCCAGGGCCTCGCCCGAAAGGCCGGCGCGGGCCGCCCGGGCGTGCATCGCGCCCGACACCTGCTCCTCGAGGCGGCCGGCGCCCTCGACCACGTTGCCGAACACGGTCTCGCATGCGTCCATGGCCTGGTCGCGCGCGGCGGCCAGTTCGAGCAGCCGCCGTCCCTGCGCCATCAGCTCGCCCGCGGCGGGCGTGAACTCGCCGTTGTGGATGGCGTCCGAGTCGTGGACCTTCGCCAGCAGGGCGGGATTGTCCGTGGGGGTGATGGTCCGGCCCTCGAGCTCGCCGCCGCGGGCCATCGCCTCGACCCGGGCGTCGAAGCGCGCCAGCGCGTCGTTGAAGTCGGCGTGGATCGCGTCGAGCTGCTCGGGGGCCTGGCCGCCGAGCACCGCCGTCGCGGCCATGTAGGCGTCCATCGCCGTGACCGCATCCTTCATGCTGAGCATCATCTCGTTGGAGAGATCGACCAGCGGCGCCTCCTCCTCGCCGACGCGGTGCAGGCTGTGGCCCACCGTGCGAATGCCGAAGAAGCCCGTCGCCCCCGTGATCGCCGCCAATCCCACGATGAGCAGGAACCCGCCCATGACCCTCGTGCCGATGCTGAACCTGCTCAACATGATCCGCTCCCCCTTGCAAACAGGAATCATCTTCGTTGAAATTCAGGCGCAGCATCCACGGGATGGCCGCCCGACGGCACGGGTCGAGCAAGGCCCAGACCCGACCAAATACGTCTTATATATTGCAGCAGAGCAGGTTGCGATGGCGGCCCACTAAGTGGCTACTGTTTTGGGGCGTTACAGATTGCCCGCATTGGCCCACGGGGGCGGCATCGCGCCGGAAAGCCTTCCGCCTCCCAGCGGAAGGGTCGGAAATTGCGAGTCACAAGCAGGATTCGTTCGCCGCAGTCCGGCAGAATGCAACCCTGCCGGGAACGCGACGGCGCCCGGTCCCCAGGGGGAGCCGGGCGCCGCGATCCGCTCTCGGCGAGGGCTAGAAGAACAGGCCCACCGTGGCCACGAGGCCGTCGAAGTCCGAGATCAGCACGAACTTCGCCTCGGCGAAGGCCTTCTTCGTATCGGTCATGTTGAAGTTCAGGCCGGCGCCGGCGTTGATGCCGAACTCGCTGAAGTCCGAGTTGAACGCGAGGCTCGGGCCCACCAGGGCGTAGAAGCGGCTCGCGCCCTTGTTGAAGTAGTAGTGCCAGTCGGCGTCCAGCACGAAGACCTCGTCGGCGGCGAACACGATGCCCGCCTGGCCGGTCAGCGCGCCGATGTCCCCGCCCATGGCGAAGTCGGTCCGGACCTGCGCACCGAAGTCCCCGTCGTAGACCTGGGCGCCGACGCCGAAACCGCCGGCCATGGCCGGAGCGGCGCACACGAGAGCGACAAGAGCGATGGTCAGCAGCTTGATCGTCTTCACGGTCGAATCCTTTCCTGGGGTGGGATCGCGGGCGCTTCCGCGCCCTAGCCCGCCAGCCGGTCGGCGACCAGCGCGGCGGACACCAGCAGCACGAACGTGTTGATCTCCATGAACCGGAGCTTGTACAGGCGACCGAACGGCGCGGCCGCCACCGCCTCGGCGGCCTCGGGCCTCAGCAGCGCCAGGGCCCGCAGCACGACCACCAGGCCGGCGACCGCCACAGCATAACGGGGCAGGGCCGCCTGGAAAAGCGAGAACAGGGGCATCAGGATGCTCGCCACGGCGACCGCCGCGATCCAGACGAAGGTCAACTGGCCGATCTGGCGCCGCGTGAAGCGGTCGAACAGCGACGGCAGGCCGCCGGCCACGTAGTCCTTCTCGTAGTGCATCAGCAGCAGCCAGAAGTGCGGCATCTGCCACAGGAAGAAGAAGAACGCGATCTGGTGGATGGTCGGGTCGGACAGCCACCCGCCGGCGGCGGCCCAGCCGGCCATGGGCGGCAGCGCGCCCACCAGCGCCCCGGGCAGGGCGGCGAACGGCGTCACGCGCTTGAGCGGCGTGTAAACCCCGTTGTAGACGATGGCCGCGGCGAATCCCAGCAGGGCCGGCGCCGGGCCGTAGGCCGCCCACGACACCGCGGTGCCCGCCAGCAGCAGGGCCAGCGAGCCCGCCAGCGCCCCGCCCCGCGAGATGCGGCCCGCGGGGATCGGACGACCGGCGGTGCGGCCCATGCGGCGGTCCAGGGCCGCGTCCTGCACCTGGTTCAGGGCGGCCGCGCCGCAGGCCTGCAGCAGGATCCCCGCGAGCACCGGCAGCATCGCTGCGTCGAAGCGCCCGCGGAACACCGCATAGCCCACCGCCGTCGTCACCATCGAGGCGAAGGTGATGCGCGGCTTGACCAGCTCGAGCCAGATGCGGGCCACGGCTACTTCAGC